>JBKJLB010000274.1:0-6236 GCA_046597075.1 Pelobium sp. | reverse complement strand
TTACGAAATGATTTGAAGGAATTCCGTTGGTGATTAATTTCCAAGATTGACCATAATCTGATGTTTTATAAATGTAAGGTGTAAAATCATCCGACTTATATTTGGTGCCAACTACGTAAGCAGTTCCTTTCTGGAACGGATCAGTATCAATGCTATTAAACATCATCCACTCGGGCATTCCCTTTGGGGTTACGTTTTGCCAATTTTTACCGCCATCTTTTGTCACATGCAAAAGCCCATCATCACTACCTGTCCAAATTAAATTCTCTTCTAAAGGAGATTCTTGAACCGTGAAAATAGTACTATAATACTCTACACTGGTATTGTCTTTGGTGATAATTCCTCCGCTAGGTCCTTGTCGTTTTTTATCATTTCGGGTCAAATCAGGACTGATTGCTTCCCAACTCTGCCCTTCATTGGTAGTTTTGAAAAGAACGTTTCCTGCGCTGTAGAGCGCTTTTGGATTATGAGGCGAAAATAAAATAGGAAAATTCCACTGGAAGCGATATTTCAAAACATCAGCACCGGAACCCATTGGGTTATCTGGCCAAACAGAAATCGCCCTATTTTCACCTGTTTTATGATCTAATCGAGATAAATACCCACCATAATTTCCACCATAAACAATATCAGGATTTAGGGGATCTGCAACTACGTAACCAGATTCGGCACCAGCAGTAGGCATCCAATCATCAGTAGTGATAGACCCTCCATTAGTTCTAGATAGGATTCTTACTGTAGAATTGTCTTGTTGAGCACCTAAAATTCGATACGGAAAATGATTATCTGTACTCACTCTATAAAACTGAGCTGTTGGTTGATTATGCATTGTGCTCCAGTTGTCGCCACCATCGAAAGAAATTTGGGCTCCACCATCATCACCTACAATCATTCGATTTGGATTTTCAGGATCTATCCATAAATCATGATGATCGCCATGTGGTGTTCTGATGGTTTCAAAAGTTTTACCTCCATTTCTTGAACGTAGAAAATTAACATTTAAGACATAAACCGTGTTTTCGTCCTTTGGATCAACAAATACTTTGCTGTAATACCATGCTCGTTGTCTAATTTCGTTTTGACTATTTACTTTTGTAAAGCTTTTTCCTGCGTCATCAGACCTGAAAAGACCACCATCCTTAGATTCTATGATGGTGTAAACACGATCAGGATTTGATGGACTGATGGCTACTCCTAAAATCCCTAAGGTATCTTTTGGTAATCCTTTTGATTTGCTGATGTTTTTCCAGTTTTCGCCACCGTCCTCACTTTTCCATAATCCACTACCAACCCCACCACTTTCCATACTATAAGGAGTTCTAATTACTTGCCAAGTAGTTGCATAAAAAACCTTGGGATTTCCTTGCTCCATTACTAAATCAATAGCGCCAGCTTGATTATTTGAAAACAATACTTTTTTCCAATTTTTACCACCATTAGTGGTTTTATAAACTCCTCTATCATCACTTGGTCCAAATAAATGACCGCTAGCAGCTACCCAAACGATATCGGCATTTTTCGGATCGATAATAATTCTTGTAATATGACGCGTGTTTTTTAAGCCTATGTTTGCCCAACTTCTTCCACCATCTTCACTTCTCCACATGCCGTCTATACCCTCACTTACGTTGCCTCTTAAGCTGTTTTCACCTTCGCCGACATAAATAATACTATTATCAGATGGCGCTATGGCAACAGCTCCAATTGTTCCGCCAAAATATTTATCAGAAATATTTTTCCAGTTACTACCACCGTCTTGAGTTTTCCAAACACCACCACCAGTTGCACCCATATAGAAAACATTCTTTTCTTTCAAATCGCCCACTACGGCAGCACTTCTACCACCTCTAAACGGTCCAACTTCTCGATATTTTAAATTGGTGTACAGAACGCTATCATACTCGTTTTTTGGGGAGTAAGTACTAGTAGATTTAGATTTTTTTTGAGCAAAAATTGCTGTAGAAAGAGACAGAATAAAAAGAAAGAGTATTGATTTCTTCATCTTAAGAAAATTAGGTTTAAAATGCAATTTATCGAATTTGTAAATTAAATCACCACGATTATTATAACAATTTCATATCAATTAAATTAAGGAGGGCTAGAAATCTATTTTTGGGCATTCCCTTATTTTGTTGAAAGAAAATCAGCAAAATAAGGTTACGCTTTTCGCTATATCTTTTTACCAAAAAAAGATGATAAAAAGGATGTCGCTTCAATCGTTAATGCAAATTAAATAAAATTATGTTTTTTTGGTTAATTGGACTTTTAGTGTATTAGAGTTACGCCTAACCGATGGTTGTGATTTAGTATTCAGACTACCAAAAACCGTTGCCAATTTAAAATAAAAATTTGAAGTTAATTAAATTGAAACTCGTTTGCCTGAATTACTGATGATACTTATTCATAACTCATTTTGCATTGTCTAGTCCTGCTTTTCCATATACTTTTGTTATACATTCTTTATTCTTCTAACTCTTTTTTAGTCTATTTTAAGCTAGGGCTTGGTTGTTATATTTTGTAAAAGTATTGGTTGGAACAGATACGCCTTCGCTCTTTAATTGACTTGCATATTTGAGTCATTATATGTTTGTCAGCAAGCCTACGAGGAATATCATATCGGCTTATCTGGTGCAATAGAATTGTTTAAGGCGTCAAAAACTAGATTTTTTTACCTATAAAGGAAAACTCTTTAAAATTAATTTTTCGTAAGCTTGTAATAATTTCACCCTTACTACATCCAACAGCTGTAAACGTAAAAAACGAAATACAGTTATGAAAAAATTCATTTTATTTTTAGCATTTAACATCATTATCCAGCTTAGCTTTGCCCAGGAAACTCCAAAAGCTTTTTCTGTTTCTGTAACCGGCAAAGGACAGCCCATTATCCTTATACCTGGATTTAGTTGTAGTGGCGATGTATGGAAAGAAACAGTAGCGCATTTAAAAGACCGTTATGAATGTCATGTATTTACCATTGCAGGTTTTGCAGGCGTTGCTCCTATCGATACGCCTATCTTAAAAACAGTTCGTAACGAAATCATCCAATATGTACTAGCGAAAAAACTGGTTAAACCCATCATTATCGGTCATAGCATGGGTTCATTTTTGGGCTTATGGGTTAGTAGTACTGCACCAAAATTGTTTGGTAAACTGGTTTGCGTAGATGGAATGCCTTTTCTTTCTGCACTATACAACCCAAATGCGAACGCAGATTCTCTAAAGAAAAACCCCATGTATGATCCTGAATCTACTGTAAAGAATTTTGAAAGTCTGCCAGACAGTGGATTTATTGATAACACAGCAAAAGCATTGCTTTGGCAAGTAAACGATACCGCAAAAGCAAGGGAAATAGCTACATGGCAATATCGCAGCAATCGCCGTACACTAGGATTGACATTGATTGAGTTGGCAACCACCGACCTTAGGAAAGAAATTGCAAGTATTACTTCACCTGTGCTGGTGCTAGGCAGTATTTATGTAACTAAAGAAAAAAGCTACGAGTTAATAGGGCAGCAGTTTAAACAATTGCCTGGGGCAGTTATTCATGTTGCAGACAGTAAACATTTTATTATGTATGATCAACCTAACTGGTTCTACAAAGAATTGGATATATTTTTAAAATAAACACAACAGTTAAAAGATCAATAATTTTATATTTAGTTCCAATCGTTTCTTATAGGATGAATCAGCAGGAAAAGTTTACTGAGTTATATAAAGAATATGCAACAGGTATTAAGAAGCTATGTCTTAGCTACACAGGCGATGATGCCCTAGCCAAAGATCTTTTACAGGAAACATTTATTTTGGTTTGGAACAATATGAAAGATTTTAGAGCAGAAGCGAAATGGAGCACCTGGATTTACAGAATAGCAGTAAATACCTGCCTAGGCTATTTACGCAAAAAGAAGCCAACAACCATCGACATTGAAAACAGTAATTTTATACCCCCTGTCGACCCGGAAAACAGTATTGAGGAGGATGTGCAATTATTATACAAGAGTATTAGTAGACTGGCGGAAACCGATCGCTTTATTATTTCACTTGTTTTGGAAGACAAGCCTTATGATGAGATTGCAGCAATTTCGGGGATAACAGAGAATAATTTGAGGGTAAAGATATTTCGAATTAAAAAGCAACTTACAGAAATCTATAACAGTTATGCAAGACTTTGATTCATTAAAAAATATGTATCAGCAGCCGCGGTCATCAGGAACTGTAATGTCGGCAGATACCATTAACAAAACATCATTAAACTCAAAAAGAAAAATGCAAAAGCAACAACTTGGTGGGGCTATCATGCTACTCATGACAGCAGCCCTTATTGCGTCCATGGCCTTATTCTTAGAATTAAATTTTACAAAGTGGTATACCTACGCTGCTATGGCTATAATTTGCTTGTTGTGTATTGCTCAGGCTGCATTCATGTTTAATATTTATAGAAAATTGAAAGCCATTAAGGAAACGGAAACACCCGCAGTACACCTGCAACAATGGGAGCAATATTATGAAATGCGTAAACAACAAAATAAATGGAACATGCCACTATATTATATTTTACTCAATGTAGCCATGGGAATTTATTTATTTGAACTATTTACTGATAGGCCAGTTGTAAACATTATCATTTTCCTTGCTCTGTATGTTGCCTGGATGTTCTTTGCCTATTTTTATCTAGGCAAGAGAATCATAGCTAAAGAAGAAAATAGGCTTAACGGTATCATCAACGATTTAAAAACGATAGAACTACAGTTAAGTAACCCACTGTAAAAAATTGACTGTTGTTTTGCAACTGGCAATTGATTTAAAATCAGGTTTTGCAGTTGAAAATTTATAACGGTTTACAAACGCTGCATAGCTAAACATTTTAGATCATTGTTTTTTTCAAATCGCCCACTACAGCAGCACTTCTACCATCTTTAAACGTACCAATTTCTCGATATTTTAAATTGGTGTACATAACGCCGTCATACTCAAATTTAGATTTTGGTTGACTTTTAACTCCTGATTTTTTTGTGCCTAAGAAAACTGAAACATTAAAAATGCATCAGCCATGAGGAAGTACTTTTAATCATTATAATTGGTTTTGGAAGTATCTAAATAAAGAATGCATGAATTTTGGATAGTTAAATGAAATTTTAATCAACTACTTATAAAATTTAAACTTTTGGAAAACTTGTAGCTTAATTTATTTAAAAAAGTATTATAATTTATTAAACGCAATTTTTTATCAACTACAATAAAAATTGATCAGCAAAATTTGCTAAAATTACGTTTTTAATATTCATAGATAATTAACATATATTTCAAGATATGGCCTCTGGACTTTTTGCATTATTAGACGATATTTCTGCTTTAGTAAAAGCAAGTGCTGCTAGTTTGGATGATGTGCCTGCCCAAGTAGCAAAAACCACCAGCAAAGTATCAGGTATTGTAATTGATGATACTGCGGTAACACCAAAATATGTTGTTGGTTTAGATCCTTCTCGGGAACTTTCTATCATTTTTCAAATAGCAAAAAAATCTTTAATTAATAAAGTAATTATATTGAGCCCGGCGGCATTAATACTTGGGTATTTTGCACCATGGGCCATCACCCCAATTTTAATGCTAGGTGGGGCTTATTTATGTTTTGAAGGGTATGAAAAAGTGCACTCAATGTTTGTTAAGCACCCAGAAGGTAAAATTGAAACAGCTGAAATTGAAACTATTACTCCCGAAGAACTAGAGAAAATAAGGGTGAAAGGTGCGGTAAGAACCGATATTATTTTATCAGCCGAAATTATGGCGATTGCATACAGCCAAGTAACAGACCAAACAGTAATTAACCAAATTGTAGTAATGCTGGCTGTAGCAGTATTTATTACGGTTGCGGTTTATGGTTTTGTAGGTTTTATAGTTAAAGCGGATGATATTGGAGTACATTTCGCACAAGATAAATACCATCCAATTACTCAAAAAATTGGTAGAGGCGTTGTGAAATTTATGCCAAAATTTTTAAGTCTATTAAGTTATGTAGGTACAGCGGCTATGCTTTGGGTAGGTTTTGAAATTATTGCACACGGCATACCTTTTACCACACATTTACTACACAATTTAGAGGTTGCTTTAACTGATGTTCCTATTATTGCATGGCTTGCAAAAGTAACTATTTGTGCCTTAGGTGGATTATTAGTGGGTTTTGTAGTAGAAAAATTGGTAGTAATTTTTAAGATGGTTTTTATTAAGAAAAAGGTAAG
>JBKJLB010000209.1:0-3651 GCA_046597075.1 Pelobium sp. | reverse complement strand
CTTTAAAAAATGAGGAAATGCGGTTCCTAAAACTAAAGCACCAACTAAAAAGCCTAATGATTTTCCTAAACCTTTGTCGAAATAATCTGAAGCTATTTTCATCCCAACAGGATAAATACCAGCCAGAAAAAATCCTGTTAAAAACCTAAAAAATAATAAGTTAAAAGTTGAGCCATCAGAGATACTTAGCCCTAAATTGCAGGAAGCGGCAACTAAAGCACAAACAAAAAAAACTTTTGAGGGTGAAAAACGATCTGAAATGGTAAGAATAGCAAAAACCATCGTCCCTGCGATAAACCCCAGCTGAACAGCGCTTGTTAATTGAGCTAAAAAACCAGATGACGTTTCCAGCCCTTTGACCAAGTCACTTAAAACTGCGTTTCCTGCAAACCACAAGGAGGTGCAAAGAAACTGAGCCAAAACAATAATAAATAAAGCCTTTTTCATTTAATTTAAGATGGTTAAATCTATGATTTTTGATTTAAATAAAACTCGAGAACTACAATGTTTAATCATCCATAAAAGAAAAACTACCTTTACGCAATGAAATATCAGTTAGGAGAATTCGTAAGATTTGTTGATGAGAATAGAGAAGGATTTATCACTAAAATAATTAGTGATGAAATGGTTGGAGTAACTGGTGATGATGATTTTGAAATCCCAGCGATGGTGAATAACCTTACTCGGGTTCATGGGCATGATAATTATAACAATAGTTTAAAGGAAGATACTACCCAAAATGCCGTAACTAAGTTCGTAGAAAAAGGAATATTTATTGGTGTAATAGCCGACAAAAACAAAGGTTCAGTAGTACATTTTCATTTAGTTAATGAAACATCCTATCAATTATTAACTACGCTAAAAACGAATTTAAAAGGCGTGTTTAAAGGTATTTTTATTGGAGAAATTAAACCGCAGTCAGAAATTAAAATCCACTCGGCCTCTTTAGCAGAGATGGACTTATGGCCGGAGTTTCATTTTCAAACTCTTCTCTATACTACTAACGACAAGCCTATCATTCAACCTTTAATATTCGATATTAAATTTAGAGCCAAAGACTTTTCGGGAAGTAAAACACAAATTCCAATTCTAAAAGAACAAGGTTGGTTGATTAGAATAGACGAGCCAGAATTAGTAATTGATGTTGAAAAAATTAAAGAAAGTTTCTTTAAACCTTCTGAAGAGAAACAACAAATCGATAAGCCCACAAAAGAAATTGATTTACACATTGAAAAGCTGAGAGACGACCATGATTTCTTAAACAAACATGAGATTTTGGAAATTCAACTAGCTCAGTTTCATAAAAATCTGGAAGCAGCAATTGTTCACAAATTCGATAAAATTGTTTTTATTCACGGTGCCGGTAACGGAACTTTACAACACGAGATTCATAAAGTGGTAAGTAAACACCCACAAGTTAAAACCTACATGGATGCACAAAAAGAAAAGTTTGGATATGGCGCTACTGAACTAATTTTTAAATAAATATGAACCTAATCCCCGACGACCTAAACCAATATTTAACCGAAGTTTGCGAACCAGAGCCCGAATTACTTCAAAGAATTGACCGAGAAACGCAACTGGAGGTACTTATGCCCAGAATGGTTTCTGGCCATTTACAAGGACGCGTTTTGAGTATGTTGAGTAAAATGTTAAACCCAAAACGAATTTTAGAGGTTGGTACTTTTACAGGTTATGCTACTTTGTGTTTTGCCGAAGGGTTGGCCGAAGATGGAAAAATCATTACTTTAGATATTAACGAGGAATTGGAAGACCGAGTTAGGGGATATTTTGCTGCATCGGTTTATGATGCCAAAATTGATTATAGAATTGGTAATGCCATGGAATTAATTCCGGAAATTGACGAGGTTTTTGACCTGGTTTTTATAGATGCTGATAAAAAAAACAACGGTAATTACTATAATTTGATTTTTGATAGCGTACGCAAAGGAGGTTTAATTATTGTTGATAATGTTTTATGGAGTGGCAAGGTTTTAACAAAAATTAATGACAAAGACACTTCAAATATTTATACTTTTAATGAGATGATTGCAGCCGACCAAAGAGTAGAAAAATTAATTTTACCCGTTCGGGATGGTTTATTCATCATCAGAAAAAAATAATTTAGGTTAATGTCCGTTTAGTTTTCCAATAGATGAGAAATCAAATTTTGACTAAAAAGTACCTTTTAATTTTATTACTATTCATTTCATCGGCTGGTTTTTCACAAACTGCTATCCAAAATTATATCGATGAAAACAAGGATTTATCGGTAGAGCTGATGAACACCTATCATGTACCTGCAAGTATTATTTTAGGTGTAGCTATCCACGAATCTGGCAGTGGTACCAGCAAAATTGCTCGGTATTTAAACAATCATTTCGGGATAAAAGGTCCAAATTCGAGTACCAAAATTCGCTCTGCCTATAAAGGCTATGATGAAGTGAAAGATTCCTATCTAGATTTTATAAACATCTTACAAAACCGTTCTAAATTCTCTGTCCTATTCGATAAATATTCTGATTACGATTATAAATCATGGGCTAAAGGCATTCAAAGAGGCGGTTATGCTGCCAGTAAAACCTGGTCTTCGCAGGTAATTGCAATTATTAAATATTATAACCTATACCTACTGGATAACAGACCAGAAGGTTATGTAGAACCTCCTACTCCAATCACAATAGCCACTTCTAGCACCTACAAAGTAAAATCGGGAGATACTTTGGGAAGAATTGCTGAAAGATATCACACTACTGTTAAAAACTTGATGAATAAAAATCATTTAAAATCAACAGTATTGCAAATCGGACAGAAATTGAAAATCTAATGAAAAGAATATTACTTGCGCTTACGCTGATGACGATTCTATCTTCTTGCGCATCTAAGAAAAAAATTGAGCAGAAAGTACAGCTAAAAAGAGCGCAACATAAAGTTTATCAAAAAGAAAACAAACAAGTTGAAAAAGTTGCCGATCGTAGAAGTGATGGCGAATACGTAACCTATACTTCAGCTTCTTATATCGACCGTTTCAAGGGAATTGCCATACAAGAAATGAATAAATACGGCATTCCGGCTAGCATTACATTAGCGCAGGGTTTATTAGAATCCGGGTCTGGAAATAGTGATTTAGCAAAATACGCAAACAACCATTTCGGAATTAAATGTACTAGCGATTGGAACGGAAAGGGTTACTATAAAGACGATGACCAAAAAGACGACTGCTTTAGAGTTTACAAAAACCCTGAAGAAAGTTATAAAGACCATTCTGAGTTTTTAAAACGCAAGCGCTATGCTACACTTTTCGAGCTAGATAAAGATGATTATGAAGGCTGGGCTAAAGGTTTAAAACAAGCTGGATATGCTACCAATCCTAAATATCCTGATTTACTGATCAACATTATCGAGAAATATAATTTGGATCAATATGACAGTAAAGAAGGTCGCATCGCAAAAATAAAACGTGAGGATAGAGTTTTGGGAGATATCAACAGTGGCATCCCTAAAGAAAAAAGTAAAGATAAACCTACTGATTCACCTCCAATCATAAATGGCGATAAATATATTGTACAACAAGGCGACACACTTTATAATATATCCAAACGTTTTGGCTTAACCGTTGACCAGCTAAAAGGAATGAATAACTTAACTGAC
>JBKJLB010000176.1:0-2742 GCA_046597075.1 Pelobium sp. | reverse complement strand
CTCTTTCTCAAATAACTGAGTGCTATAAACAACTGCTTTCATTATGTTAGGTTAAAAAGAAAATGAATAGACCAAAGCTATTCAATGAAGATGCTTTTATTTATGAGGCTGGTCAGTTAGAAATATGATACTCATCAATTTTTAAGCAGTTGCATTTATATCAAATGACTTGACCATTTAATTTTTTAGAGGCTAGAAACAAAAATAAATGGTTTGTGGGGACACAAAACATGAACGTAATAAATGGTTAATGATGAGGACATAAACCATATGGAGGTTGAAAGTTTAAAAGTTTGTGATGATACAAACCATGGTGTTTAAATTTAATTTTTCATTTTAGAGAGCTTATCCTCATTAATAATCTGTATTTCACTACCCTTTTTTTCGATAAGCTTCTCTTCTTTAAAATCACTGAGGGTGCGACTGACGGTTTCAGTAGCCAATCCAGCCATGGCCGCAAGGTCTTCACGAGAGATTTTGAAGGTGGTTTTCTTGTTAATTTCTTTAATTCGCATCAATGTTTCAGCTAATCTTTTCCTTACCGAGTGATATGCAAGCTGAACCAATTGTTCGTCTTTTACTTGCAAACTAGATGATAATAATTGAATAAACTGCATGGCATGTGAAGGGTACTTATTTAAGATTTCATCCACTTGATCTTTATGAAGCATGCAAATGCTACTATCTTCCATAGCTTCGGCATTTTCGGTATGTATCCTACCCACCAAAGCGTCGTGGATACCAAAATATTCATCGGTTTGGTAAATTCCAATTAAAAAGTCTCTACCATCCTCACTTTGCTTACTAATCTTAATTTTACCACCTAAAACTAAGTAAATACCTTGTGTAGCATCCCCATCATAATAAATGATTTGCCCTTTTTTAATATTACGAATTTTCTTTAGCTCGACCAGATTTTTCAAAGCATTGCCTCCATCTTCTTTACTCCCAAATTCAGTTAAATGCTTTAATCCTGTTGTATAAAAATCCTGTTGTTTGTTCTTTTTATTTAAGCGGCTTTCCACAGCATTTAATAGCTCTATATCATCAAAGGGTTTAGTTAAATAATCATCTGCTCCCATTTCCATTCCTTTACGCATATCTGCTCTTTCTGCTTTTGCTGTAAGAAATATAAATGGAATAACTGCCGTGGCCGGATTTTTCTCTAAAAGATAGAGTACGCCGAATCCATCCAATTCTGGCATCATAATATCGCAAAGAATCAATGAAGGAATCTCTTTCTGAGCTATCTCTACACCAAATTTCCCATTACTGGCCATCAAAACTTGGTAGCCTGCTAATGCTAGAATTTCAGCTGTACTTTCTCTGATATCTTCATTATCTTCAATAATTAATATTTTATCTTTCATGTTTACAGTTTGAAAATCAATGTAAATCTAGTGCCCTTATTTTCCGCACTCTCAAATTCAACCTCGCCATTCAATAATTTCACATATCTATCTACAATGTTCAAGCCTAAACCTGTCCCAGGTATATTTCCAGTATTATTTGCCCTAAAAAACGCTTGAAAAAGATGTTTTTGTTCGCTTAAAGGAATACCTATTCCATCATCAGAAACAGTAATAAAACATTGATTATCAGTAATTTCAGTGTTAAATTCTATAAATGTATTTTCTCCTGAATATTTAATTGCATTAGAAATAAGGTTGATGATACAATTCTTTAATAATCCAGCATCAGAATGTAGTGTACTGCCGATTCCTGTATGCTGATAAATTATATTTTGATTTTGTTTGGATACCATTTGCATCTCTTCAGTAATTTCTTCAGAAAATTTAACCAAATAAATAGGGCCAAATTGTGGTTCAATGATGCCTGTTTCTAATCTTTCCAAAGAAAGGAAATCATTTAATATGGTTGTTAAATTGCCAATTGCAATTTTAATCTTACTTACATGCTTTCCTATGTTAGGATTATGGTATTCAATAGAGTACTTATCTATTAGAGAGGCCGAAAGCTGTATAGAACTTAGCGGCGTTCTAAACTCATGTGATGCCATAGACACAAAACGACTTTTAAGTTGATTGAGATCTTTCTCCTTTTCTAGTGAAAAACTCACCTCCTCTTTGGCTTTTTGAAGTTCTGAAATAAGTGAACGAAGTTTTTCGGTTCGGTCTTCTACCAAAGATTCTAACTTATTGGTATATTCTATTAATTGCTCTTCGGCATTTTTTTCACGAGTTAAATCATGAATGAATCCGTTATAAATAATTCTTCCTTCGTATTGAACTTCGCTTACCGCCAACCTGAATGGAAAAAGAGAACCATTTTTTTTCTTCCCTTTCACTTCTCGGCCTTTTCCAATAATATGAGGATCTCTGGTTTTCTGGTATCTTTTTAAATACTGATCATGTTGAGAGCGATCTGGCTCTGGCATCAACATAGAAATATTTTCGCCAATAACTTCGTTCTGTTGATATCCAAAAAGACCACATCCCGCAGGATTGATAGACTCGATGATTCCTTTGTCATCTATGGTGATAATTCCATCAATTGCATTTTCTATAAGGGCATTTAAAAGCGCCGAATCATTCATAGTCCTAAATTATCTTAATTAATTCTTTTACACAATATTCATGCTGCTTTAGCTGATGAAAACCAATATTATCAAAATTTGATACTAAAGTTTATGCATAGCATCACTTTTTTATTTGTCTACCATCATTTCTAGCCTCTTAAAGTGCTCCTACTTTTGATGGTATAAATAAAACCTTTTTAAAA
>JBKJLB010000118.1:0-9779 GCA_046597075.1 Pelobium sp. | reverse complement strand
TTTACATTAAGAAAGATGGCTTAAGTGAGGGAAAATATAAAGATATAAAGGCTGACGATGGTTTCTCTTTTGGTGGTGCTACTCCGCAGTATCGATTTACAGATGGATCATTCGAATCCTTACAAACTCGTTTAACAGCATCCCAAAAAGATCTTGCTGAAGACCAAAGGGTGTCTATAAGTTTTGAGTCTAGGAACAATCCTATTTCATCAATTTTTTGGTCATTTATTGTCCCAATTGCCTTATTCGCACTATTTTGGATTTTTATTATGCGCCGAATGGGCGGTGGTGCTGGCGGTGGTGCTGGTGGCCAGATTTTCAATATCGGAAAATCAAAAGCTACACTTTTTGATAAAGAATCTCAAGTAAATATCACTTTTAGTGACGTTGCTGGCTTAGAAGAAGCAAAGCAGGAGGTAATGGAAATTGTAGATTTCTTAAAAAATCCTAAAAAATATACCAATCTAGGAGGTAAAATTCCAAAGGGTGCTTTGCTAGTTGGGTCACCTGGTACAGGTAAAACCCTAATGGCAAAAGCTGTTGCTGGTGAAGCACAAGTTCCTTTCTTCTCTTTGTCAGGATCTGATTTTGTGGAGATGTTTGTTGGAGTAGGTGCTTCTAGAGTGAGAGATTTATTTAAGCAGGCTAAAGAAAAAGCGCCTTGTATTATTTTTATTGATGAGATTGATGCCATTGGTAGGGCTCGTGGAAAAAATAGTATGGTTGGTGGTAATGACGAACGTGAAAACACTTTAAATCAACTTTTAGTTGAGATGGATGGTTTTGGTACAGATTCAGGAATTATTATACTTGCTGCAACGAACAGACCAGATGTTTTAGACTCAGCCTTATTAAGACCGGGACGTTTCGACAGACAAATATCAATTGATAAACCTGATTTAGTTGGTCGTCAACAAATATTTAAAGTTCACTTGCAACCTTTAAAATTAGCCGAGGGAGTTGATCCTAAAAAACTATCTGCACAAACACCTGGATTTGCTGGGGCAGAGATTGCAAATGTTTGTAACGAGGCTGCATTAATTGCTGCCCGCAGAAACAAGGAAGCGGTAGATATGCAAGATTTTCAGGATGCGGTTGATCGTGTGATTGGTGGTTTAGAAAAGAAAAATAAAATCATCTCGCCAGAAGAGAAGAAAATTGTTGCTTATCACGAAGCTGGTCACGCTATTGCTGGTTGGTTTTTAGAACATGCTGATCCTTTAGTTAAAGTTTCTATTGTTCCTCGTGGTGTTGCTGCATTAGGATATGCTCAATATCTTCCGAAAGAACAGTTTTTATATACTACAGAGCAGCTTTCTGACGGAATGTGTATGACACTTGGTGGTAGGGTTGCCGAAGATATTACTTTTAGTAAAATATCAACAGGCGCACAAAACGATTTAGAACGTATTACCAAATTGGCTTATGCAATGGTTTCTATTTACGGAATGAGTAAGAAAGTTGGTAATATATCTTTTAACGATCAAGGTGGTGAATATAATTTTAGCAAGCCTTATTCTGATAAAACTGCTGAATTAATCGACCAAGAAGTGAGAGAGTTAATTGATACCTCATATCAAAGAACTAAAGCGCTATTAATTGAAAAAAGAGATGGTTTAGAAGCTTTAGCTCAAAAACTTTTAGAGAAAGAAATCCTTTTTCAAAGTGATTTAGAAGAGATTTTAGGCAAGCGTCCATTTGACAACAGAACCACTTATGACGAATTTGTAAATGGAAAAGAGGGTGGAGATCAGGGAATAATTGCTGAAAACATTCACCCAGAACCGGTTGGCGATTCAACCGAACCGCTTACAAATAGCGAAGCAACAGAAATAAAATTGTAATTTTAAATAAATCCCTCTGATATAATCAGAGGGATTTTTCTTTACCCACAAAAAACAGAATTCCCTTTAATTTAGCCTCAATGAAGGATAATACAACCTCTAAAGAAAAGTTTCTAAAAAAAATAAGAAAAGCTTTATTAGAAAAGAGGGATAATCCTTATCCAAATTTAGAGGAATTACCGCTTTACCCGCCTTCAACAGAATTATTGGAAGTTGTTTTTGCCGAAGAATTTACAAAAATAAGCGGTCAATTTATCTATTGCGAAGATGAAATTCAATTTATTGAGCACATGCTTTTACTAGCAGAGGAAAAAAAATGGAGGAAAATTTATTGTTGGGAGCCTGAACTGCAAGAATTACTTAACCAATATGAATATCCATATTACGCTACTGATAAAGATTTTGAACTAGCTGAAGTTGGACTTACGCTTTGTGAAGCTTTAATTGCCAGAAATGGAACTATCTTGGTAACAAATGCTAATGCTGCCGGCAGAAGACTGAGTATTTTCCCACATTGCCATGTAGTTATTGCCTACACGTCTCAATTGGTAATGGATTTAAAAGACGGATTTAAAATCGTCAAAAATAAATATGGAAATCAACTACCTTCGATGATTTCTACGATTACTGGGCCAAGTCGTACTGCCGATATTGAAAAAACACTAGTTTTGGGAGCGCATGGACCAAAAGAATTATTTGTGTTTTTATTAGACGATTCTTCAAAAAGAGCATAGCTTTCGTAGCTTAAGTTTATACCAACTTCTTGGTATTTTTCAAATTTTCTGATTTCGATAAAAGAATTTCAGTAATATTGATTTAATAAAACATTCTTTTCCTAAAATTAATTCCTATGCAAAAAATAACTCCTCAGTACGCTGAACTTTGTAAGTCAGCGTATCAAAATTACATGAAAGAACATGGTATAGACGTGAAAACCACTCAAACCAACTGTGTATCATTCGGATCCAAAGCTTTACAAGAGTATTTTATCAATAATCAAATTTTCGAAAACTCTGATGAAATCAGAATTTTTTTAGGCGTTTATCCATTGGATTCTCCCAATACTTACCCAGAAGCAAAATCAGGAAGAATAACCACTATTATTTGGCCATATAAAAATGGAAAACCTGCAACTTATCCATCAACAGAATTAGTAAATGCGAAAGAAATTGAGCCTTTTAATATTGGGGAATTAATGCCTTAGCATAATGAGAATACAATATTACCATTTCTTTGAGCTACTCAGTTTTATTCTTTCTATAGTTTATTACACATCATTGAAAGAGAAAAATCTTAATTGGTTAGCACCTTTTTTAGGGTTAACCATAATTACAGAACTTATTGCTTCGAACTGGATTTTAATTAGTTCGAGAAATGATATTATATATAATATTTACATGCTCATTTCTTATCCTTTTCAATTATTGGTTTTTAAAAATGTTTTAAAGTTTAATAAAAAGCAAAATCAGATATTTAATGTTTTCTCCATTATTTTTTTGATATCTGCTACGTTAAGTACCCTCCTATTTACGGGTATTTTTATTTTTAACAATTACTTTTATATGTTGATTCAACTGGTTAACATTTGTTTTTCGGTTATAATTTTATTTAAAATTGTGACAAATGACGAAAAAGACAATAGCCTTTGGCAAAATCCTTATTTCTGGATATTTGGTGCTTGTTTATTATTTGGTTTAGGATCCTTAACTGTTGTTGGTTTAAGACAACTTATTCTGTCTTATAACTTAACTATCAACGGTAAACATATATATCAAGTAATCATGCCTTTTCTTATCCTGATTCTTTACAGCAGCTATTCTTATGGATTCTATCTATGCAAAAAGCAGGTGACGAAATAATTATCCTTATCGTATCAATTATTATTATCCTGCTTTTTTTAGGTGTTATGTTTTTGCTTACGCTAGTTTATTATCAAAATAAGAAAAAGCGGATGAGAAAGGAGAAAGAAGATCTGGAAAAATTGTATCAACAAACTATTCTTCAATCACAAATAGAAATTCAAGAACAAGTTTTAAGAACCATTAGTCAGGAAATCCACGACAATATTGGCCAAGTCTTGAGTTTGGTTTCCTTAAACATAAGCACTATACCAACTGAAGATTTAGAGAAAAGAAAATTTACACGAAGCTTGGTTTCTAAGGCTATTGCCGATTTAAGAGACCTAAGCAAAAGCTTAAATCCCGAGAGAATTCAAATCATAAATTTTGAAGATGCTATTAAGCATGAACTTAAAATGATGGAAAAGTCGGGTAATTTTACCACATCTTTTACTGTTGAAAATAAAATTCCTGAGTTAGTTACAGAGAAAAAAATCATTCTTTTTAGAATGATACAGGAAGTATTCAATAACATTATTAAACATGCTAAAGCTTCAAAAATTGATATTGTTTTTAGTGTAGAACACGAAAAAAATATAATACTTATAAAAGATAATGGCCTTGGATTTGTAACTGATGAAAGTATATTTAAGGGTATAGGTTTAAGTAATATCAAAAAAAGAGCAGAAATGATTCAAGCAACATTTGAAATTTCCAGTGTTTTAAAACAAGGCACCACTGTAAAGTTAATTCTTAGCAATTATTCATAAAAAGTCAATTCTATTAAGACAAGTATAACCCCTTAAAAATAAAATTATTTATCCTTATAATTTTGGCTACTTTATTAAAAGCAATCATTAATTCAGTCTATTCTAAAAATCATTAAAATCTTATTCCTTTAATGTTTTTTCTAGTTTCATATCCTAAAACCTAAAATTAGTATTGTCTTTCAAATTTTAATTTTTAACTTTATACATTATACCAATTAAGTATTTAGTCTATAATTTGTTTATGAGTGAAAACATAAAGTCTTTTATAAGCGGAACCGGTAAATATATACCGCACAGAGTAATTAAAAACGAGGACTTTATGGCTCATTCGTTTTTTGAAAAAGACGGCTCCCCAGTGTTACGAAACAATGTCGATATAATCAATAAATTTCAGGCAATTACTGACATTGAAGAAAGAAGATATGCAGAAGACGATCAATTAGCGTCTGACCTAGCCTATTTCTCGGCTAAAGATGCATTAGACAGCTCAGGGGTCAATAAAGAAGAATTAGACTATATAATTGTAGCACATAACTTTGGCGACATCAAAGCTGGAGGCAATAGAACTGATATGGTTCCTACCCTCGCCAGTCGCGTTAAGCACAAACTAGATATTCAAAACCCAGATTGTGTAGCCTATGATTTACCTTTTGGTTGCCCAGGATGGTTGCAAGGTATGATTCAGGCTGATTACTATATTAAATCTGGCGATGCAAAACATGTTTTAATCATTGGATCTGAAACCTTATCAAGAATAATTGACCCACATGATAGAGATAGCATGATCTATTCTGATGGAGCCGGAGCTACTATTTTATCTGCTTCGGTAAAAGGTACAAAAGGTATTTTAAGTCATAAATCTCAAACACACACCCAAAACCAAGCTTGGTTTTTACGGATGGAGGGCTCTAGCAAAGAAGGTTACGTAGCAATTGAAGATCTTTATCTTAAGATGGATGGAAGAAAAGTTTACGAATACGCTTTGATTAATGTGCCTTTAGTAATGCAAATGGCGGTTGAAAAAGCAGGTGTTTCCTTCGAAAAAATTAAAAAAGTATTGGTTCACCAAGCAAATGGTAAAATGGATGAAGCCATTTTAAAACGCTTTTGTAAACTATACGGAGTAGATACACCACCCGCTGATATTATGCCCATGACTATCGCTAAATTAGGAAACTCCTCTGTGGCTACAGTTCCCACCTTATTAGATATGATACTGAAAAAGGAAATGGGATTACATGAACTAAAAGAAGGTGACGTTGCGTTATTAGCATCAGTTGGTGCGGGCATGAATATTAACGCAATGGTTTATCAGTTTTAATAATGAAAAGACTTTTTATTGTAATCACGTTTTTATGCTGCTTTATGGCAACTAAGGCGCAATCTGCTGATGAATTAGCGGTACAGCAAGTTATTGATGTGCTATTTAACGGGATGGCAGCAAAAGATGCCGTTACCATTAAATCTGTTATGCATCCTTCTGCTAGGTTGCAAAGCATTTCAGTAGACGATTCTGGTAAATCAAAAATACAATTAGAAAGTGTAGAGGGTTTTGTAAAACAAATTGCGGCTATACCATCCAATTTTAAAATTGAAGAAAGAGTTTTATTTTATGATGTTAAGGTAGATGGAAATTTAGCTCAAGTTTGGGCAGAATATCAATTTTATGTCAACGATAAAATGAGTCATTGCGGAGTTGATGCTTTTCAGCTTTTTAAAGACGAAACTGGTGATTGGAAAATCATACAAATTTCAGACACCAGACATACAGAAAATTGCGATTAAATTTTAAGATTTTTTAGTTTCGACGTTAGAAAAATCTACGCCGCACTTACAGCTAGTTCCGCAACCCTTTTTTGCTGCAAAACTTCTATAAATACTTCTTCCAATATAGGCTGTTGCCCCAACGAACAGTATAAATATAATGATACTTTGGATTTCCATAACTTTTCAAAGTTAATTTAATATAAATAGAAAATAGTCATTTCATTTTCAAATAGTCAACCTGCGATATTTACAAAAATTAAGCTTACCTTTGCAAAAATTTTTTTAAGGCTTTTTTGCATGCAAAAGATAAGAAATATAGCGATCATCGCTCACGTTGACCACGGTAAAACCACTCTGGTTGATAAAATTTTACACTCTTGTTCGATCTTTAGAGATAACGAATCTACAGGAGAATTAATATTAGATAATAACGATTTGGAACGTGAGCGTGGTATTACCATTGTTTCTAAAAACGTTTCTGTTCAATATAAAGATGTTAAAATCAACATTATTGATACTCCTGGTCACGCGGATTTTGGTGGTGTGGTAGAGCGTGTATTGAAAATGGCTGATGGCGTTTTGATTTTGTGCGACGCTTTTGAAGGAGCAATGCCCCAAACTCGTTTTGTAACACAAAAAGCATTGGCTTTAGGCCTAAAGCCTATTGTTGTAGTAAATAAAGTAGATAAAGAAAACTGTAGACCAGAAGAAGTTTACGAACAAATTTTCGAATTATTCTTCAACTTAGAGGCTACAGAAGAACAGTTAGATTTTGAGGTAATTTACGGTTCATCTAAACAAGGATGGATGAGCACCGACTGGAAAACTCCTACTGAAAATATCTTTCCTTTGATGGATGCTATTTTGGAAAACATTCCTCCAGCTCCAAGTCAAGAAGGTACTTTACAAATGCAAATTACTTCGTTAGATTATTCTTCTTTCGTAGGTCGTATTGCAATTGGTAGAGTTGCCCGTGGTACCATCAAAGAAAACATGCCAGTTTCTTTGGTAAAACGTGATGGAAAAATTGTTAAATCAAGAATTAAAGAATTATACACTTTTGAAGGATTAGGAAAGGTAAAAGTTTCTGAAGTTTCTTCTGGAGATATTTGTGCCGTTGTAGGTATCGATGGATTTGATATTGGTGATACCATTGCTGATTTTGAAAAACCAGAACAATTAGAAGTAATCTCTATTGATGAACCAACAATGAACATGTTGTTCACCATCAATAACTCTCCTTTCTTTGGTAAAGAAGGTAAATTTGTAACCTCGCAACGTTTGCGTGAACGTTTACACAAAGAGTTAGAGAAAAACTTAGCCTTAAAAGTGGTTGAAACTGATTCACCTGATTCATATTTAGTTTACGGTCGTGGTATTCTCCATTTATCAGTTTTAATTGAAACCATGCGTCGCGAAGGTTATGAGATGCAAGTTGGGCAGCCACAAGTAATCATCAAAGAAATTGATGGTGTTAAATGTGAGCCGGTAGAAACCCTAATTGTTGATGTACCTGGAGAAGTTGCTGGTAAAGTAATTGAATTAGTAACCCAACGTAAAGGCGACTTATTAATAATGGAGCCAAAAGGTGATTTACAGCATTTAGAATTTGATATTCCTGCTCGTGGTATCATCGGTTTACGTAACAACGTTTTAACTGCCACTGCAGGTGAGGCAATTATGGCCCACCGTTTCAAAGCTTACGAGCCTTGGAAAGGTACAATTCCGGGAAGAAGTAATGGTGTTTTGATTTCTATGGATAAAGGAATGACAACTGCTTATGCGATTGATAAATTGCAGGATAGGGGCCGTTTCTTTGTTGATCCAGGAGTTGACATTTACGAAGGTCAAGTTTTAGGGGAGCATATCCGCGATAACGACTTAGTAATTAATGTTACCAAAGGGAAGCAATTAACCAACATGAGAGCCTCTGGAACAGATGATAACACACGTATTGCACCAGCAATTAAGTTCTCTTTAGAAGAGTGTATGGAATATATACAAGCTGATGAGTACATTGAAGTTACTCCATTGAGCATACGTTTACGTAAAATCTATTTAACAGAGCAAGAACGTAAGGTTAAAGGAAAATCATTAGTGAATCAATAACCTTAATTTGATAGTATATTAAAAGTCTCTCTTCCGAGGGACTTTTTTTTGCCCTTAAAATTAATATCTGTTAATAATTTAATAAGTTTGATTAAAAATACATCGCTTAAAATGATAAAATTCGTTCAAGATATTTTTTACAAAATGGGTTTAATTGTAAAGCTGGTTCGCCCAGAAAATAATTTATGGTTACAAACCAGAAATATTAAGAACATCTTAGACATAGGTGCAAATACTGGCCAATTTGCGCAAAGAATTAACGAGATTTTGCCAAATATAAACATCATTTCATTCGAGCCAATTAAGAAATGTTATGATGAACTTTTAATCAATACAAAAGACCTTAAAATTAAAGCCTTTAATTGTGCATTGGGCGAAATTGAAGAGACCCAAGAAATTAATATTAGTGCACATTCGCCAAGTTCTTCCCTATTGCCTATGGCTGATTTGCATAAAGAAGTATTTGCAGGAACTAATTTTGTTGAGAAAGAAAAGATCAGCATCAAAAAACTAGATACTATTTTTCCTGAACTAGAAATCCAAGGAAAATTTATGGTGAAAATTGATGTGCAGGGATTTGAAGACCGGGTAATTAAAGGTGGTTTAGAAACACTTAAAAAAGCGGATCTAATTTTGATTGAAACCTCTTTTGAGGAATTGTACGAAGATCAGTTACTATTTGATGGTATTTATCAGCTTTTGATTGGTATTGGATTCACCTTTAAAGGAAACCTTACACAAGCTATTAATAAAAAAGATGGGAGAATATTATATGCAGAGTCTCTTTTCTTTAATTCTAACATAAATTGAAAATTGCCATAATTGAGATTTGTGAAGCCAACCATTATACTGCTGTAGAAGCATTAGCGCTAACTTATGCAACTCTAAAATCGAATGAAATTACCGTATTTGTCACAAATGAAATGGCAAAACTTTATCAATTTCAAGAAATTAATATTGAAATCTCAAAAAAAAAAGAAGATCAAAATATTGCTGATTTTTTAGAATCTATAAATCAAATGGATTTTGATCGAATTCATATCAATACCATTTCAAAGTATTTTAAAGAGTTCGCTTCTATCGATTGGAAATCAAAAATTATATTAACGGTTCATAATCTTGACACTTGGTTTGACAATGGATTTTCTAGAAGGAGACAATTACTGGGTTTTAAACTCTTAAATCCTTCTAAAAATTCATCTATAAAACACAATTTCTATTTACCTATTAAATATTTCCTCAAAGATTTTAAACTTCAAGGTTATAGAGATCAAATCATCAATAAGATAAGAAATAGTAGCGCCCAAATTTTAGTTTATAGCGAAAGCCAGAGATCTTATTTAACTCAATTCATTGATGAAAAAAAGATTATTTCATTCCCGTTTTGTATTCATCTAAATGCAGAAGACTTATCCATTAATAATCAGAAACTAAGAATTTGTATCCCAGGA
>JBKJLB010000095.1:0-2573 GCA_046597075.1 Pelobium sp. | reverse complement strand
TTCCTTTTCTTTTTTCCTTTCTCAATTTTTTTCTTGCGGAGAAATGAGTTCCCGACACTCATCCCGTTTTTGCGGAACGCATTGTTTAGCAAACAAGCCTGAGCCCCGCTCAGTTATTTCTCCCTTGTAGTGAAGAGTAATCCGAAAAGATTTCTTCTTCACTATTGTGCACCTGACAGGAGTCGAACCTGTAGTTTTACAGATCTTAAGTCTGTTGTGTTTACCTGTTTCACCACAGATGCAATTTTTTTTCGTACTCTCTGCAAGATTCGAACTTGCACTAACCTGTTTCTAAAACAAGTGCCTCTACCGTTTGGGCTAAGAGAGCGTGTTGCCGGGAGTGGAGTCGAACCACTATTCTCAGATTCAAAATCTGGTGTCCTGCCAATTAGACGACCCGGCAAAATATTTTTAAAACAAAAAAGCCCGATCTTTTATTAAAGACCGGGCCTATTTTTATAATAGCGCATACGATCTCCACTCAAACATAATTTGTTTGATAAAAAAATACTGCTGGCATACTGATACTATGCTTCATTTTGTTTTTCTTTTAAATAAAAAACCCCGCTTTCGACGGGGTTATGTTATTTATTAATATTTAAATTAATTACCTGACATAACCCAATAATATGGCATCCCCAATTAGCGACGTAAAGCGCGGCTGGTGTATACTCTTACTATATGTTAAACAATTTTTCATTTCGTTTCTATTATTTCTGATGCAAATGTAAAGTGTTTTACGTAATTACCAAACTTAAAGTTTCAGAAAAATGGCGAACATGTAAAATTAATTTAAATATTGGCGTGTGAAAAGTCACAATTTTTCATTGGTAAAATCAAGTTTTAAACTTCATAAAAATAATTTTCTGAAAATTCTTTTAAAAATGAGTGAACTGCATTTTTAATTTAGGGAATTGTTTTCTTATTATCCGTTTCCCTAATTATTAATGTGCTTCTCAGAAAACTGACCACTTACTTCGATTAAGTAACCACTTATAAAAAAATGCTGAAAATTGTAACGAAACTATACTTTCCTGCGTTCTATAGATATGAAACGAATTAATCCATCAAGCAGTTCTTTAGGCATAGTGCTGATTTTGCTGCTGACCGGCTCACCGCTTTTATTTACATCGTTGAAACCGGTTTCAAAAAACGATTTTAAATTTCCGGTTATTGTGAAAAAGGAAGACCCAACTACTTCCTGCCTCACACCTTTTTATATGATGAATGCCTGGTATCATCTTGAACGGCTTGAAAAATTAAGCGATACTTTGTACCTCAATCGTCCACAGGAACGAAAGGTAATTAATGAACATTTTTTTGAATTTTATGAAGACCCAGCAAAAGGAAATACTTCAACTTTTTCTGACGAAGGATTAACTGTTCTTGTTGATACTATACAGGAAATAACAATGCTAAAACAACCTATTTGGGCCAGTTATTTATTTCACAGAAGTTTTAACAGGAACATAGTTCTGCAAGACGATACACTTTCTCAATATGTAAAAAGTTTTCCTATTTACATTACAAATACTTCTATTACTAAAACTGCAATATTAGAAACACAAGATGGTAGCGCGATTATGATTGCGGAAGCTCAGGATAAACATGGTAAATGGAAACCAATAGAATATTGGTCAGGAAGCTGGTGCGGAAATAGTTATTTTACTATGACCATCGAACCTGGCTATTTTGCGTTTACTCGTGGTATTAAATGCAGTGGTGACACAAAAAGATTATGCAGGTTAAAGCTGACTAATAAAGAAAAAACAATTTACTCAAACATGTTCTATATGAATATAAATGAAAGCCAGTTTAATAAACCGAGCCAAGTGAAGTGAGGGTCTTAGCTATCTTAATTATTACTAAACTGTAACATTAACAGATTTTCACATTATTAATAAACAGGAATAGGTACATTTAAACTAACGCTATGAAACCACTATTTACTTTCGCCGTTCTTTTTCTGTTTTTGCAAAATCTGCATTCGCAGCAGATTAGATCTTTCGATCTATATTTTGAGTCGGATAGTTATAATATGACAGCGGCTGATAAACAAAAAGTAGATTCAGTAATTAAAACACTTTCTAATATTCCCGGAGCTTATTCAGTGAGTGTATATGGCCATACCGATAATGAAGGTGATATGGAGTACAATAAAAAATTGTCCTTAAACAGAGCAGCGCAGGTAAAAAGTTATTTTACAACAAAGGGATTCAGTTCAAAAAAGATTTCGGTGAATGCTTATGCTTACACAAAACCGGCGGCGACTAACAATAGCGAAACAGGTAAATCCAAAAACAGACGAGTGAACATAAAAGTGTTTGCTGTGGAACCTGATCTCAGTAAAATTTTTACTTCTGCCAATTCTATGCAAACGTATTCTGTCACTTCTTCAGAAGGTGGCCAATTTAAGTATAGCAGCGGCACTGAAATTACTATTCCTCCAAATGCTTTTGTTACCATGGATGGAAAAAACGTGAATGGTAAAGTAAATATTAAATACACCGAATACCGGAATGCGATTGATTTTATTAAAAGCGGTATTCCTATGAGTTTTCATGACGGACAAA
>JBKJLB010000055.1:0-5658 GCA_046597075.1 Pelobium sp. | reverse complement strand
CATAAAAAGTAATACTGGAAAAAAGAATCAACAAAATTTAAGAATAGCATAAATGAGTAAGAAATTAAATATCGGTTTATTTGGATTTGGAGTTGTTGGGCAAGGCTTGTATGACATCTCAATGAGTAAAAATTTGAATTTCGAATTCAAGAAAATCGCTATAAAAGATCCAACAAAGAAAAGAACTTTACCACAAGAATTGTTTACCACAGATAAATGGGAAATTTTAAATAACCCAGAAATCAACACGATTATTGAGCTGATAAACGATGCTGATGCAGCATACGAAATTGTGACTTATGCACTAAAAAACGGTAAAAATGTAGTCTCTGCAAATAAAAAAATGATTGCTCAACATTTAGAAGAGCTGGTACAAATACAAAAAGAAAATGGCACTTCATTGTTATATGAAGGTGCAGTTTGTGGTAGCATTCCCATCATCAGAAACTTGGAAGAATATTATGATAACGAACTTTTATATGCTGTTAGCGGGATTTTTAATGGTTCTTCAAATTTTATTCTTTCTAAAGTTTTCAATGAAAATCAATCATATGCAGATGCATTAAAAGAAGCACAAGACTTAGGTTTTGCCGAAACAGACCCAACAATGGATGTTGGCGGATATGATGCAAAATTTAAAGTAACTATTGCAACGGCTCATGCTTATGGTTTATTCGTTAATCCGGATGAAATTTTAAATATTGGGATTCAAAATCTACAACTATCAGATTTACAATACGCCAGAGAAAAAGGTCAAAAAATAAAGTTAGTGCCAGTTGCAAAAAAGCAAAATGACCACGAAGTGAGCATCTATGTTTTGCCTAAGTTGGTTAAAAAAGAAGATTTCTTGTTTAATGTAGAGAACGAATATAATGGCGTAAGTGTTCAAGCCGCTTTTGCTGATCAGCAATTCTTTTTTGGTAAAGGAGCTGGTGGCCATCCAACCGGAGCTGCCGTTTTCTCTGATGTTTCAGCGTTAAGATATGATTATCGTTACGAGTATAAAAAGACTTTAATTGAGAAAAAAATGAGTTTCAATAACGATGAAATTTTACAAGTTTATTTACGTTTTAACCAAGAAGATTTAATAACAAATTTACCTTTTATTGATATTGAAGAACGTTATTCTTCCCGAGAATATCATTACGTTATTGGGAGTATTCGTTTATCAGATATTGTAGCGGCTAAAGATTTGATTTTAAATGATGGGGCTTTTATTGCAGATACAGGAAATTTTGTGCTGCCAGAATTAGCACAAGTAAAAAACTTAGTTACAGAGCATATTAATTAATTTTTTCTTTTAGTTTATATAAAGCACCTGTGTCATGGCAGGTGCTTTTTTATTGGGACTGTCTGTGATATAAATCACAGTAAAAATATATTCAAAAACATAGCTTTGCTAAATGAATAAAATCATATCTCTGGGTCTATTAATTATTCTTTTAAATTACTCAACAGCTGTTGAGGCTCAGACAAATTCATTTTCTGGATGGTTGGTTTTATCGCATATTCAAAAGTTATCTCCAAAATTTAATATTAGTTTTGACGCTCAATTAAGATCAAAAGATAATTTAGAAGGAATAAGAACCATTATAATTAGACCTGGAATTAATTATAACATCAACAAAAAACTAAGTATGGGTATTGGATATGCCTATATTACAACTCAAACTGATAAAGATTCTCCTTTAAAACCAACCCTCTTAGAAAATATGGTTTGGGAACAAGCTTTAGTTACTTCTCATATTAAAAATATTTTAGTGTTTAGCAGAGTGAGGTTAGAACAGCGGTTTATAGAACAGCAATCACAAGATGTATTTTCACAAAGATTGAGACTTTTTAACAAGTTTTTCATCCCATTATCCAAAACAAACAATATTAATGATGGTGTTTATCTTGCCTTACAGGATGAATTATTATTTAACGTCCAGAATAAAAATGATTTAAACACCCATTTATTTGATCAAAACAGAGCTTTAGTAGGCTTGGGTCATCATTTTAGCAATTATTTAACTTCCGAATTAGGTTATCAAATGATAGCTTTAAAAGGCAAAACTGAAAATATTAATCGTCATATCCTACAATTGACTCTCTTAACTAGACTTGGAAAATAATTAGTTACTTCAAAAAATGAGCTACTAATAATCCTAAATAAGTTCCTATAGCGTTCCCTATAGATCCTGCCAATAAACCCGGCAATTGCAAATCCTTTCTACCCAAACTGGCTGCGCAAACCGGTGCAGAAGCCGAACCTCCAACATTTGCATTGGAAGCTACGCCAATAATATCCCAATCCACTTTAAAAATAAAACCACCTACTCCAAAAAGAATCAATCCGTGAAGCAATATTAAAGTGAAATCCCAACTCAATAATGTTAATGCTACATCTCCACTTTTAATGAGTGCTTCAATATCACAAAAAGCGCCAATAACTGCTAAAAAAAGCATAATTAAAATTAAACCAATCACCTTCCCTCCTCTTAATTTTTGTATAAAAGGAAACTGAGCTAAAATTAAAGCTATCGTAGTTAAAGTAACAATTGATGGAATTTGAGGGACAACGGATGATAATAATTTAGATAAAAACAAGCTCGCAAATCCTAAAGTTATTAAAAAAGAAATATCAATAATATTAATCTCAGCATTTGATTTACTCATCATTATTCTTAACTCTTCATCCGTTAAGTTTTCCATTTCTTTAGGGATATTCCTTTTTCTTGGAAAGTATTTGTGAAAGAGAATAGGCAAGAAGATAGTTAGCAGAATCCAAAAAGCGGTTACAATATTATCAACCGCATTAATAGCAGCGTAAATCGTACCATTTTTATTCATATCATACTCTAAAGCCACCGCATTTAAATTGGCACTTCCACCTGTATAAGTTCCAGCAAACATCCCTGCTACTGCAAAAGCTTTTGGAACGTGGTGATCTTGAGGAGAAAATATTTTATAACTCACTACTACTGCAATTACTGTTGCTGCTGAACCCAATAAAAACATCATCAACATAGGCAAACCTGCTAACTTTAAATCGGTTAGTTTTACTTCTAAGAGGAGAAAGAAAATTCCCAAAGGAGCTGCGTATTCAAAAATTTGATCATAAATATGAGGGACATTTGAAGAAGAAGGGATAATCTTGAGATTTGCTAAAATAGCCCCTAAAATAATCACCAACAATGCTGAACCTATATGTTTAAAGTACTTTTGTTTACCTAGCCATTCAGAAAAAGCAACTAGAAAAAGTAAAACAGCAATTAAGTATGCTGGCTCGCGAATAAACTCCATATTTGAATTGAAATAAATTTCAATTTAAATAATTATTCTTGTTTAAAGAAAAAGTTAAAGCTTTCGCCGATTTGGAAAATATCATGAAGCAGTTAATTGAGAACAAAGATTTTACCAAAGAAAATATTGAAAAGCAAAAGTACGAACATTGTATTTTTAAAAAATGTAATTTCTCAAAGCTTTATCTTTTTGAAACAGACTTTACCGATTGCGAGTTTATAGACTGTGATTTTGGCTTAGCGAAAATGACGCAAACAGGCCTAAAAAATGTAAGGTTTAATGCTTGTCATCTTTTAGGTGTAAATTTTAGTGATTGCAAAACTTTTTTATTGGAAATGGATTTTCAAGATTGCCAACTTTCTATGAGTTCTTTCTATCAATTAAAACTAAAAAATACACAATTTATTAATTGCAATTTAAAAGATGTTGATTTTGTTGAAACTGATTTAAGCGAAGCTAATTTTAATAAGAGCGATTTAGAAGGAGCAATTTTCGAAAATACGAATTTAGAAAAAGCCGATTTTAGAAATGCTGTAAACTTTCAAATCAAACCAGAGATTAACCGTCTGAAGAAAACTAAGTTTTCTTCAGACGGTTTAATGGGTTTATTAACTCACCTTGATATAGTAGTAGATTGATTTTATTTAGATCTAATAGCTTCAACTGGATCCAACCTTGATGCTGAAAAGGCAGGCCAAAAACCTGAAACCACACCTATAATAACTGATATAGAAATTCCTAAAATAATATTCCCTTTGTCTAAAATAATTTTTACATCAAAGCCATAAGTAGCTACCAAAGTCCCTAAATAAACAAAACCTAAGCCTATTAAACCACCTATCAAACAAAGTATTATTGCCTCAAACAAGAATTGCATCAGAATGAAATAATTTTTAGCACCCAAAGATTTTTGGATTCCTATGATATTCGTACGCTCTTTAACGGATACAAACATAATATTTGCAATACCAAATCCACCTACTAAAATAGAAAAGCCGCCAATAATCCAACCAGCTATGTCCACAACCTGGAACAAAATGTCTAATTGAGCAGTAAGAAGCGTGGTTTTATTTAACGCAAAATCATCCTCTTCTATCGGGTTTATTCTTCTGATAGACCTCATCAGACCTCTCAACTCACTTTCTACATCTTCTAAAGCATATTGATCTTTACCTTTTACAGTAATCTGCGGCCCGTACCTATCACTTTCAATATCAACTAAATTTCGAGCAAAATTTAATGTTAATATTAAACTTCTGTCAGATGAAACATCTAAAAGGTCTTCGCCTTCTTTAGCAAAAACACCAATAACCTGTACTTTTCTTCCTAAAACCTTAATGTCTTTTCCAACTACTGTTTGGTTGGGAAATAAGGCCTCAGCAATTTCAGATCCAATTAAACAAACCGGACTGCCACTAGTAGATTCATTATCGGTAAAATATCTTCCTTCTGATAAATCGAAACTGTAGATTTTATTATAATCTTGAGATACACCCCCAACTTGTGCACCTTCAACACTATTACTCTTATATTTTAAAGTTCTATTTGATAAACTTACTTGATAACAAATACCATCTGCAGTAGATGCTCTGCTTTTCAAAGCTTCAAAATCTCTAAGGTTAGGTTGCGGGCGTTGCATATATTTCCACCATGGAAAATCACCTCCAAAAATCCAAGGCCATTTTTGAATATAAATGGTTTTACTTCCTAATTTATCAACACTTGATTGTAGATTTCCTCTAAAAGTATCTACAGCTGCAAAAACTGTTATAATGGTAAAAATACCAATTGTGATACCTAAAAGAGATAAAAAGGTTCGCATTTTATTTTGCCTGAGTGCATCAAAAGCAAAAATGAAACTTTCGCGGAAGAGTTTTATAAATAACATATTACGATTAAGACACTAAAAAACGATTTAAGTTACAGCAAACTATAAGAAAATTCATTAAATTTTTTGGACTTATTTCATCTATTCAATATTTGAATATATTTTTCCTAAATTTGCGCTCCAAATTATTGTTTAAAAACATATGAAGTTATCACAATTTAAATTCAATTTACCAGACTCTCTTATTGCTCACCACCCTACAGAAAACCGTGATGAATCACGTCTGATGGTTTTAGACAAAAAAACGGGTAAAATAGAACATAAAATTTTCAAAGATATTTTGGGATACTTTGAAGAAAAAGATGTGATGATTTTAAATAATACAAAAGTTTTTCCTGCTCGTTTATACGGAAATAAAGAAAAAACTGGAGCCACAATTGAAGTTTTCTTGTTGAGAGAATTAAACAAGGAATTAAGATTATGGGATGTTTTAGTTGATCCAGCTCGAAAAATTAGAGTGGGCAACAAGCTTTATTTCGGTGATG
>JBKJLB010000047.1:0-4434 GCA_046597075.1 Pelobium sp. | reverse complement strand
CTTGATGTAGTAACTGATTTGAAAACTGGAGTTTCATCAATTTCATCAGGATAAAGGAAAACTTTTTTATAATTTTCACTTGATAATGAAAAAGACAAGTTACCACCATTTTTTCCTTGCATAAATCCACTTAAAGGAGTTTGAGCAAAAGATCCAAATGCTAATCCAAAGATTAACCCCGAACTTATCATTGCTGCTTTTGTAAATATTTTCATTTTTTTAAATTTTTAACTGTTAATAAATATGTATTACGCTTATCGGATTTTTTATTGTTTGATGTTTATTTACACCGTTGATGGCACATACGTAATAAAATAAACTTTTGGATTTATGATGATTAAATTTTTTTTACGTATCAAAAATCTAAGAAAACTTTTTACTCGTTAATTATCGCAAGAGTGATTGCTTATCGGAAATAATTCAATCATTAATTAACAATAAAAAAAAAGAAATGAAAAATAATAGACTATTTAATTCATCAAAATTCAAGATCGCAATGGCTGCATTAGTAGTGGTATCTGCTTTCTCGAGTTGTAAAAAAGACAGTGATGTAGCGCCTACAATTGCACAAGTTGCAGTTACAATGCCAGGTTTCAGTCAATTAGAGGCAGCAGCAATCAAAGGTGGCGTAGCCGTTGTGCTTTCTAACAAAAATCCAAATGATCCGTCAGGAGCATACACAGTTTTTGCACCAACTAATGATGCATTCGCAAAATTAGGATTGGTAAATCCCCAAGATTTAAATGTTTTACAAACACCATTTTTAACTAACGTATTACTATATCATGTTAATAATGGGAATACTTTAAAAACATCATTAACTGGTGGAGCATCGCTTCCTAGTTTATTGGGTGTAACCAAAAGAATCATCACCAGAGGAGCAGATACTTATGTAAATGGGTCTAAAATATTAGCCACAGATGTAGCCGCAGATAACGGTACAATCCATGTAATTGACAAAGTTTTATTAGCTTCTGGTGCTAACATTGCACAAACAGCTATTTTCTTTGCACAAGCTAAAGGATTTATCAATCCAGAACTTAGCTTTTTAGTAGAAGCAGTGGTTTATTGTGATTTAGTTGCTGCATTATCTGATCCTGCTGCAAGATATACTGTATTTGCACCTACTAATCAGGCATTTATAAATTTAGGGATAATTTTAGGAGTACCTTTAAATCAGCCTTCTGACATTAGAAAACTGCCTAAAGATGTGGTAACTCAAGTATTATTGTCTCACGTGTTTAATTTAACTGGTGGTGGCAAGTTTACATCTGAATTAAATGCAGGAACAATTACCGCACTTAATGGTAAATCAGTGACTCTTGGTGCATTTAATAACGGTACATTAACGGTTAAAGGTAGTGGGAATTCAGTACCTGCAAACATGGCAATTCCTGATGTTCAAACTACAAACGGTGTTGTTCACGTAATTGATAGAGTTATTTTAAACTAAATAATTTATAAAATATTTTGGAAAGCTTAATCTTTAGAGATTAAGCTTTTTTTGTTTTTATTGAAACTATTCATTTTCTAAAGCGTAAAAAAGGTGTCAGATTTATAAAGAACACACTTCATCAGCGTATAAAAGGAAATGTTTTAATGTTCAAACCTAAAATAAATTCAATTTCTTTGCCCGATCAAAAGATCAATGTCTTTTACAGGCTTTATTTTAAGTTTTTTCTAATTTTTTTACTACTTCTTAGTCTATCTTCTAATTCTTCAGCTCAAATTTTCGGAATATCAAGTTTAGATGTCGCTCAAAACACAGAAACTTCAATAAATAACTATTTCCCTTTATTAACATCAACAGTTGGGATTAAAACTATTCCTCTAGAAGCGTTAAACGATAATAACTTTCTTGATAATAATGAAATAAAACCTTCAAAATCTGGGAATTTGATTGTGGCTATTCCAATGCAGGATGCGTTAAAAATTTATTCAAATAGAAATTTATATAGTGGCGCATATTTAGCTAGTGAGCTAAATAATAAGATTCGAAAAGGATATACAAATTTAAATAGGTTTAGAAAGTTTAAAGATATAATTGCCAATAGTGATCTTCCGTTAACTGAAATAACAAACGATAAGGGATTAAATTATAATGAAGTTTCATTAGCATCAACTAATAATGATATTAACCTTAATTCAATTGCTGTATTTAATTCATGTAACAATGCGATAACAGGCGGTGGATTTGATAATTATCCAACAAACGACTATCCAACAGGTATAGGACCTTGGACTCCAATAAATAGCGGAGAAATTGTAAAAATTGTAGATGAAGGAGCTTTAAGAGGTGTTGCAATTAAGAAAGATCTGTATTCTTTAAAACAGCAAATACAATATATAAAAGCTTCTACTAGTTATACCTTCTTTTTGAATATGAGAAGATGGACTAGCTCATCTGGTTGTAATCCTAATTCGAATGCTAGCTTTAGAATTAGAGTTTATGATCCTTTAAATCCATTAGTTTATTTATTAGACTTCTCACAAACCACTAATAACAATACGCCAATTATAATTAATCAATCATTTAATACAAATGCCAGCACATCATCACTTGTATTATTGATTGAAGAAACCACCTCTGGTACTCCAGCTTGTCCATTATTTCTAGATGATATTTCTATAAATTCTGCAATCAGTATTTCAAATTCTTCAACAAATTTAACTTGTAAAGGCGCTAATAGCGGCAAAATTATAGTTAATGAATTAATTGGAGCTGCTGCGCCATATCAACTTTCTTATTCATCTGATGGAGGGAATAATTATACTACACCTATAAGTTCAGGGCCTATAAGTGCTTTAGGGACACCATTTTCTTTTACAAATTTAGCTGCTGGGAATTATATATTAAAAATTGTTGATGCTAATGGATGCTTAAATACTCGAGATATTACTATCACCGAGCCTGCAGCATTAAGTTTAACAGAGAATCACAATAATGTACTTTGTAACGGAGGAACCACCACTTTAACTCTTTCAGCAGTTGGCGGAACCGGGCCTTATCAGTACAGTAAAGATGGAACAACTTTCCAGACTTCAAATATATTTACAAACCTACCAGCAGGAACCTATACTTTCACATTAAAAGATGCCAACAGTTGTACATCAACAGTGAGTGCTACGATTACTCAACCAACCGTATTAAGCTTAACAGAAGCCCACACCAATATACTTTGCAATGGCGGAACTACCAGTTTAACTTTGACAGCAGCAGGCGGAACCGGGCCTTATCAATATAGTAAAGACGGAACAACTTTCCAGACTTCAAATATATTTACAAACCTACCAGCAGGAGCATTCACTTTCACATTAAAAGATGCAAACAGCTGTACAACAACAGTGAGTGCTACGATTACTCAATCAACCGCACCAAGCTTAACAGAATCCCACACCAATATACTTTGCAATGGCGGAACAACGAATTTAACCTTAACAGTAGTTGGCGGAACCGGGCCTTATCAATACAGTAAAGACGGTACCACCTTCCAGACTTCCGCTACTTTCGGCAACCTTACAGCAGGTTCATATACTTTCACTTTGCGAGATGTAAACAGCTGTACAACAACATTGAGCACTACGATTACCGATCCAGCGGCATTAAGTTTAACAGAATCTCATACCAATATACTTTGCAATGGTGGAACAACGAGTTTAACTTTAACTGCATCAGGCGGAACAGGAACGTATCAATACAGTAAAGACGGAACAACGTTCCAGACTTCCGCTACTTTCAGCAATCTAACAGCAGGTACTTATGCCTTCTATTTAAAAGATGCAAACAATTGCTCAACAACAGTAAACGCTACTATCACTGAACCAACTGCGCTAATTTTAACAGAATCCCACACCAATATACTTTGCAATGGCGGAACAACCAGTTTAACTTTAACATCATCAGGCGGAGCTGGAACGTATCAGTTCAGTAAAGATGGAACAACTTTCCAGATCTCAAATATATTTACAAACCTACTAGCAGGATCATATAACTTCACAGTAAGAGACGCAAATAATTGTACGAGTACAGAAAATTTTGTTTTAAATCAGCCAAGTGCGTTTGTGGTGAATTTCACAAATACGCTAATTCAATGTTTTGGTGGTACTTCTAAAATCACTGTAAATGAACTATCAGGGGCTACAGCTCCTTATCGGTTATCATATTCTTATAATGGAAGCGCTTATACAACTCCAACTAATTTAAACGCGATTGATTCAAGCAATCCTTATGTGATCAATGGGTTAATTGCTGGGGTTTATGATTATAAGATTCTTGATGCTAATGATTGTGAGTTTTATAATACAATTACAATTACTCAACCAACAGTATTAAGTTTAACAGAATCTCATACCAATATACTTTGCAATGGGGCAACAACGAGTTTAACTTTAAATGCATCAGGCGGAACAGGAACGTATCAATTCAGCAAAGAC
>JBKJLB010000398.1:0-7978 GCA_046597075.1 Pelobium sp. | reverse complement strand
AAAAACAACGGGCTTCTGGTACCTGAACTTCACTCATGAAATTGACCGCTAAGTTTTCATTGACGATACCATCACTGGCTGCAAAAAATGCTAAAATGTGACTTATGAAATGCCGTTCTCCGTCATTCAGATTCTCCCAATCTTTCTGATCTGCGGAAAGATCTATTTCTTCGGCTGTCCAGAAACTGGCTTCATGGCGTTTGTACATCTCCCAGATAGCGGGATAGTTGATGGGTAGGATAACGAATCTATCCTTGTTCTCTTTGAGTAATAATTCTTCCTGTTGCATAGTGATAATTTAAATTTTACAAACAGGAATTGACAAAAGATTTAAGTACAGGTGGTGATTTCTTGTACAAAAAGAGCTTTCGTCAAAACCTTTTACGTGAAAGTCTTGACAAACCCAATCTGGCAGGTCTCCTGGCTTATCCTTTCAAAAACCGTCTTCCCATTCTGAAAAAAGCAGAAAAGTGACTTTTTTTGGTTTGAATTTTTGATCCGTTTGCGACGGAAAAAAGATTTTACAGTTGCAGCGTCAGCCCATGATTTGCACATGGTTCCCTTTTAATTTCGGAATGTTAATTCCAAAAACCTAGACAGGTGATGTTAAAGAACTGTTATAAAAATAGAGATGAATTTCAGGAACAAAGAATGAAGTTTTAAACAAAATGCAGACTTATAAACAATGACCTCTTTAGGCGTCTGATTCAAAGAAAATTATTTGGATAAAACGTAACTAATTTTGCAAGGCACAACTCCTTTACCAAATAAACCAATTTCTTTGGCAGCAGATTGAGATAAATCAATGGTCATCCCTTTTCCAAAAGGTCCCCTATCATTAACTACCACTTCTACTGTTTTACCATTGAGCAAATTGGTAACTTTTACCACTGTACCAAATGGAAGTGTTTTATGGGCTGCTGTAAATCTTTCATTTCGGTAAATATCGCCGCTAGTGGTTTTTCTTCCATGAAATTTACTGGCATAATAAGTTGCTCTTCCTATTTTCTGTATGGTATCTTGTTGAAAAGAGAATGAATTCAAAAACAAAGAAATTATTATAATTAAGTTGACCATGGTTTCCTATTATTCAAATATTGCGATATAAAATCTAAAATCAGTAATTGATTTATTTTTAACCTCTTAGCAAAGGCCTTGCCAAATAAACGGGATGGTAAGGGTTTGTGCGAAGTGAAACGGAGCACCGAAACGAAGTGGAGCCCTGCACAGCCCGACTGGCGGTAGTATTTTGCACTAAAGATGCTTTTCAAAAAAATCATAAAAAAAAGTCGTTCCTAATAGAAACGACTTTTTATATTTTGATTTGATGAATTTATTTAGCCATTAATTTTGCCATTGCAGCACCAATTTCTGCCGGAGATTCTACTACGGTGATTCCGCATTCTCTCATAATTTTCATTTTTGCAGCAGCAGTATCATCGGCTCCACCGATAATTGCTCCTGCATGTCCCATTCTTCTTCCAGGAGGTGCTGTTTGTCCAGCAATAAAACCAACTACTGGTTTTGTGCCATTTTCTTTAATCCACATGGCGGCTTCTGCTTCCATACTTCCACCAATTTCACCAATCATGATAATACCATGAGTTTCAGGATCATTCATTAATAATTCTACTGCTTCTTTAGTTGGTGTTCCTATGATTGGATCGCCCCCAATACCAATTGCAGTGGTGATTCCCATTCCTGCTTTTACTACTTGATCAACCGCTTCGTAAGTTAAAGTTCCTGATTTCGAAACCACGCCAATATTTCCTTTTCTAAAAATAAAGCCTGGCATAATACCAATTTTAGCTTCATCAGCGGTAATAATACCTGGACAATTTGGACCAATTAAACGGCAATCTCTATCAGATATGTATTCTTTAACCTGAATCATATCTTTTGTAGGGATACCTTCAGTAATACAAACAATCACTTTAATTCCTGCTTCTGCGGCTTCCATAATGGCATCTGCAGCGAATGCGGGCGGAACAAAAATAATAGAAACATCAGCACCAGTTTGATCAACAGCATCTTTTACGGTATTGAACACGGGACGGTCTAAATGAGACTGACCACCTTTCCCTGGAGTTACTCCTCCAACAACCTTGGTTCCATACTCCATCATTTGAGTTGCATGGTAGGTACCTTCGTTACCGGTAAAACCTTGAACTATTACTTTTGAATCTTTATTTACAAGTACACTCATTTTTATTTTTTTGGTAGCGCAAAGCTAACAGAATCGAGAAGAATCTCAAAGGTTAAAAATGAAAAAAGACGTATTTAATTCAGTTTATCATCAAACTGTGGACTAATTGCGTTTTGATAAGTAAGCTCATCAAATTCCTTTTCGCTTTTAGCGATAACTACCGCTGCAATTCCGTTCCCAATCATGTTGGTGATGGCTCTAGCCTCAGACATAAACCGATCTACTCCTAATAATATGGCCATCCCTTCTACAGGTATTATTTTTAGCACCGTTAAAGTAGATGCCAATACGATGAATCCTCCTCCAGTTACCGCTGCAGCACCTTTTGAGGTCAACATCAGAACGCCAATAATGGTGAGTTGTGTGCCTAAAGACATCTCTATGTTAAAAACTTGTGCTAAAAATATAACAGCCATGGATAAATAAATAGAAGTTCCGTCTAAATTAAATGAATACCCCATTGGAATAACTAAACCAACCACAGATTTCGAACAGCCAAATTTCTCCATCTTTTCCATCATACTTGGTAAAACTGATTCTGATGATGAAGTACCTAAAACAATTAAAATCTCTTGTCTAATGTATTTAAGATATTTCCATAAACTGAATTGATAAATGCGGCAAACTAAATTGAGCACTACAAAAATGAATAAAGCCATGGTAAGATAGACAGCCAACATTAATTTACCCATTGGCAATAATGCTTCTAATCCGTAAGTTCCAACTGTAAAAGCGATACCGCCAAATGCACCTAATGGAGCCAGCTTCATTACAAATTTCATCATATTGAATAAGACCTTATTTATTTTATCAAAAGTTGCAATTAATGATGCTCCAGAACTTCCCATTTTGGTTAAACCAAACCCAAAAAGAATAGCAAAAAATAAAATTTGAAGAATATCCCCCTTCGAGAAGGCTTCTATAATATTATGGGGAACGATATGGGTGATGAAAGAGCTCCATTCAATAGCTGATGCTCCAGCTTCGTACTCCTGAATTTTAGAATTATCAGTAACTGTCATATTTACGCCGGCACCTGGCTTCATAATATTTGCAACAATTAAACCGATAATAATTGCAAACGTAGTAATGACTTCAAAATAAAGTAACGCCTTGCCTCCTACTCTACCAACTTTTTTCATATCATCCATACTGGCGATGCCTAAAACGATGGTAAAAAAAATGATGGGAGCAATTAACATGGTGATCATGTTAATAAAGGTTTGACTCACCAATTTAGCTGATGAAGCAGAGTTTGGCATTAAAACGCCAAACAAAACTCCTAATAAAATAGCGATTAAAACTTGAAAACTCAGGTGATTGATTAATCTTTTCATTTAAGACAAAATATAGCTTAATAATTTTAACCTCAAATAAATGAAATTAACAAACAAAATTGATGGATTTTCATTAGCGATTATCTTATAAATTATAATTTTAATAAAAAGTTAAACATAAGGCATTTAAACTTGTTTATATTTAATAATTAAAATCTTGTATACAGTTTTTTTCGTTTTTAAAATTTTACGTATTTATTTAGAGCGCTTATTAAATATTTATAGAATGATAAAAAAATTAATCGTTTTCGCTGTTTTATTGCTAGTAACATTAAAATTTAGTGTTGCACAAACCAGCTTTACTTCTAAAGAAATTAAAGTAAATATTTTTTCGAGTACCCCTTTAGAGGATATTAAGGCCCAATCAGTAAATACTGTTTCGGTAATTGTACCTAAAACTAAGCAAGTTGTTTTCCAAATACCCATCAAAAGCTTTACTTTTTCTAGAAGCTTAATGCAAGAGCATTTCAACGAAAGCTACATGGAAAGTGATAAATACCCTGTATCTACTTTTAAAGGAAGCATAATAAATAATATTGATTTCGAAAAAGACGGGACTTACAACGTTAATGTAAAGGGTATTTTAATTATGCATGGTATCCCAAAAGAAAGAACTATTAAAGGTGTAATTACTGTTAAAAATGGTAAACCTAGTATCAATAGCAATTTTGATGTGGCTTGCGCCGACCATGAAATAAAAATACCAAGTGTAGTTTTTAAGAAAATAGCTGAAGTGATTTCTGTAACAGTAAGTGGTAACTATCAATAATTAATACATAGAAAATGAAAAATCATTATTTAACATTATTATTCCTTTCCTTATTATCATTTGGAGCTTTTGCTCAAGATGCAGATTCAATTTTGAACAGCATCGTACCTGAGAAACGGACATCACCGGTGCAAGCTACTTTTAAAAGCACTCATTTAGTTTTATTAAATACTAATGAAACTCAAAAGAAAAATGATTTAGCTTTTTGGATTTCACATAGGTTTGGTGATATAGGTGGAAGATTTGGTGGTGTAAAAACACTTTTCGGATTAGATCTAGCTCCTGACGTTTACATTGGTTTTGACTATGGTTTTACCGATAAGCTAACTTTAGGAATTGGTAGAAGTAAATATGACGCGACTTATAACCTATTAGCAAAATATCGGTTAATTCAGCAAAAAGAAAATTCAACTCCATTTTCTCTTACACTGTTTGGACAAACTGCCATTGTTAGCAGAGAAGCCTTTAATGATAACGAGTTTACTAACCAAGCAGACAGGATGTCTCATTATTTAAGCGGAACTTTTACGAGAAAAATTTCTTCGAACTTTTCTCTTTTAGTTAGCCCAGGAGTTTTATTAAGAAGTAAAACGACCGAAGCTAGAGACCCAAATTCATTATTTTCTGTTGGTTTTGGAGGGAGATTAAAATTATACAAACGATTCTCTTTAATTGCTGACTATACTTTAGTAGAAGGTTTGGGCCGCCCGAATGATTTAAATACACAATTTTATAACCCTTTAGGTGCTGGTATTGAGATAGAAACAGGCGGCCATATTTTTAGTTTAAATTTTCAAAACTCCGAATATATAATTGAGAATAATTTTATAGCAAACACTCAAAAATCATGGAGAGATGGCGGAATTAGATGGGGTTTTGCAGTATCTAGGAATTTCGCACTTTTTCAAAAGAGAAACAAGAATAAAGATATACAAACAAAAATTTATTAAGCTTTAAACTGAAAACATTAAACGAAAATAATTTTTAAAATCACTAAGGATTAGTCTCCAGTAATTTAACAGGAGTTTTTTATTAAACTTCTTTTTTAATTCCCAGAGAGCCAAACTGCAAATCATATAACTTTTTGTAGTAACCATCAATCTTCAAAAGCTCTTGATGTGTGCCTGACTCCATCATTTCGCCATGATCCAAAACAATAATTCGATCTGCATTTTGAATCGTTGATAAACGATGTGCGATGACGATGGATGTTCTGCCCATCATTAATTTTTCAATTGCTTTTTGAATTAATTCTTCAGTTTCTGTATCAACTGAAGAAGTTGCTTCGTCTAAAACTAAAATTTTTGGCTCATAAACCAAAGCTCTAATAAAGGAAATAAGCTGTGCTTGCCCAGCTGATAGTGTTGCGCCACGCTCCTGAACATCATATTGATATCCTCCGGGTAAACGCATAATAAAATCATGAGCACCCACATCTTTTGCCGCAGATATAATTTGATCTAAAGTGATGTCGGGATTATTTAAACTGATGTTATTTTGGATGGTATCAGAAAAAAGAAAAACATCCTGTAAAACAGTTGCAATTTGTGATCTTAAAAAACCTAGATCATAGTCTTTAATATTCACATCATCCACCTTAACTTCTCCTTTACTGATTTCATAAAATCTATTCAGGATATTTATTGTAGATGATTTTCCCGCTCCTGTTGCACCTACTAAAGCTAATGTTTCTCCTTCTTTCACTTTAAAAGAGATGTTTTTTAAAATCCATTCATTATCAGATGGCATTTCATCGGTTTGTTTGTAGGAAAACCAAACATTAGCAAACTCAATTTCTCCGGTAACTTTAGATGAGGTGATGGTTCCTATATTCTTAGTTTTTTCATCGGTATCTAAAACTGCAAAGATTCTATCGGCGCCAACCATTCCCATTTGCAGTGTATTAAACTTATCAGCTAATTGCCGGATTGGTACAAATAACATGTTGATGTACATAATAAAAGCAACTACTACACCAGGAGAAACCTGATTATTTAAAATACTTTTTGAGCCATACCAAACTAATAAGCCAATAGAAATGGCAGAAATTATTTCTACAACTGGGAAAAATATGGAATAATACCAGTTAGATCTAATGTGGGCATCTCGATGTTTGGCGTTGATATCATCAAATTTTCTAAACTCCTGATCTTCTCGGGCAAAATATTGAATAATGCTTACGCCACTGATATGTTCTTGTAAAAATGTATTTAATAAAGAAATTTGCGTTCTAACCTGCTGAAAAGCAACTTTAATGGCCTCCTTAAAAATATAAGTAGCTAACATCAAAATTGGCATTGGAATTAAAACTACTAAGGTTAATCTCCAATCTTGATAAAGCATCACTCCAATAATTGTAATTACAGTTAGGCTGTCGCCGATGATAGAGATTAAACCTTCACTAAATATATCTGCAATGGTTTCTAAATCAGATACTGTTCTGGTGATTAACTGCCCAATTGGTGTCTTGTCAAAATATTTTAACCTTAGTTTGGTCACATGATTAAAAACATCAATTCTTAGATCCTTGATGACGGATTGCCCTAAAGAATTGGTCAAGAATGTTTGAAAATATTGGATAAATGTTTGTAGCAACAGCAAGACAATCATTAAAATTGTCATGTTTAATAATCCACTTGTGTCATTAAAAAAAACATATTGATCTAATGTTTTTTGAATCAGTAACGGACGAATAGGCGCCATAGCCGCTACAGATAAGGTTAAAAATACAGACCAGAAAAATTTACTTTTATACGGTCTGGCATACTTAAATACCCTTCTAAGCAATCCCCAATCGTAAGTTTTTCCGGTTACTTCACTCGCCATTACTAATTTTTATATAAGGGTATTGAACATCTGTTAAATACAACCCGCAAGCCGGAACCGAAGCACCTGCTACTGATCTGTTCTGACTTTGAATAATCTGATGTATGCTTTGAGCAGGAATTTTTGTTTTCCCAATATCTACTAAAGTCCCAACAATTGCTCTAACCATATTTCTAAGGAATCTGTTTGCAGATATGTGATAAATTATGCCATCATCTTTAATTTCCCACTCAGATTTTGAAACTTTGCATTGGTTGGTAAAGTTATCTGCATTTGCCTTACAAAATGCCCCAAAATCGTCATATTCCATAATAATTTTGGCCGCTTCATTCATTGCATTTATATCCAATTCATCTCTTAAAAGCCAACTTGAATCGGTTTTAAATGGATCTTTATTAAAATGAATATGATATTCATAAGATCTTAAAATTGCATCAAAACGAGCATGAGCATTTGAATCAACATCATAAATATTCTTTACAGCGATATCTGAAGGTAGAATAGAATTGATACCTCTGATCATCTTATCTGCTGAATCTATCTTATTGACTAAATCAAAGTGAAGGTAAAATTTGGTAGCATGAACGCCTGTATCTGTTCTTCCACAACCTAAAGTTTCTATATCTTCTCTAAAAAATGTTTTTAACGCAGTGTTTAGTACTTCTTGAACCGCGAAAGCATTAGGTTGAGTTTGCCAACCGTGATAAGCTGTTCCTTTATAACTGATTTCTAGAAAATGACGATGCAAACTATTCACTTTGTAAAATAAGGCTTAAAAATTGGAAATTTAAATGTTAAAATTGAATTTTAAACGTATAACTTTGGTTTTCAATTTTAAAA
>JBKJLB010000344.1:0-2941 GCA_046597075.1 Pelobium sp. | reverse complement strand
GTTTTAAAATTAATACCGAGTCTCTATTTTTAAAAGCATAAACTAACTTTGTATAGGTTCTTTGGATTTGCCAAGGCACTATCCCGTAAGCATATAAAGTATCTTCTGTTAATTTTTGTACTGCATCATCCCATTTTCTAGGGATGGTTTTAAAAGGCTCTTTACCGTAATGGTCGGCGTCTAAATAATGCCTTGGAGCTTCTAAAGAATCTGCATATCTACGTTTATCAGGGTCAACAGCATGCTCAGTAATATAATTGATATTGCTTTTATAGAAGCTAATTAAATCTCTAGGAAGCGTAAAAACTGCCAGTCTATTAATTCTTTGATGAGCAAAAAAGCCCCAAGAACCCATAATTAAAAGAAAAGGTAGTAATAGTAGAAGTATAATCTTTTTGAATTTCATTAATCTAAATTACGATATGCGCTTTAAAATCAGTTAAAACACATATTAAATTTTTTTTAAATTTGAATTTGTAATTTAATTTATTCAGCCTATATTTGCAGCCCTGATAAAGGGAATATTTAACAAAGGAATAAAGAGCTAACAATGGCAAATCATAAATCAGCATTAAAAAGAATTAGAGCTAACGCTGCAAAACGCTTACGTAATAGGTACCAAGCAAAAACCACCAGAACTTTTATTAAAAGATTACGTGGTGCTGCTTCTAAAGATGAAGCTGTTGCTTTATTACCAAAAGTAACTTCAATGTTAGATCGTTTAGCTAAAAAGAACGTTATCCACAAAAATAAGGCAGCTAACAACAAGTCAAAACTGACTAAGTTCGTTAACTCTTTATAAGAGATTCAAAATATTTTAAAAGCAGAATTCTGTAAAGAGTTCTGCTTTTTTTGTTTTAAAAATTTGGGCGTTCGGGCGGGCTATACACTATAGTTTTTTAGCGAAAAAGCTAAAAAAGCTGCCGTTTCTATCCCTAACGCAAACTTTAAATAAGGTTTCAGTATTGATATTCTTTTAGCTTTTAGCTTTCCGCTTTTTTCTCTAATTTTAATTAATGATTCCCTATGAAAATAAAATAACCATTAAAGCTTGGGCAGAAGAAGATCGCCCAAGAGAGAAATTGCTAGCCCAAGGCCGAAGAGTTTTATCTGATGCAGAACTAATAGCGATATTAATTGGATCAGGTTCTACCGAAGAATCAGCAGTTGAATTAAGTAAACGAATTTTACATGCCTGCCAAAACGATTTAAATGCCTTAGCTAAATTATCAGTTCAAGATTTATCAAAATTTAAAGGGATCGGCGAAGCCAAAGCCATTTCTATTATTGCTGCTTTAGAATTAGGTAGAAGAAGAAAGGAAATGGAATTAGTTGATTTAGAAAAAATCACTTCCTCAAAAGATATATTCAATCTTTTATCTCCTCATTTTGCTGATTTATTACACGAAGAGTTTTGGATTATCTTATTGAGCAGAGCAAATAAAGTCTTACAAAAAGTATTAATTTCGAAAGGCGGACAAGCAGGAACCATCGCTGATCCAAAAATTATTTTTAAAGCTGCCTTAGAAGGAAATGCGGCCAACATTATTTTGGCACATAACCATCCATCTGGGAATATAAAACCAAGTCAGGCTGATTTACATCTCACAAAAAAGCTTCAGGAGGCGGGCAAATTATTAGATTTACAAGTGTTTGACCATGTCATTTTTATTGAAAGGGCATATTTCAGTTTTGCAGATGAAGGTTTACTTTAATGTTAGCCTTAATTTCCTATTTTTGCCCTTCAGAAAGACAAAGCATGAAGCTTAAATAGCTTCCCTTTAAAAGCAAATAGATCATAATGAAGATTTCTTATAATTGGTTAAAGCAATTTATTGACACGGATAAAACTCCAAATGAAGTTTCAAGCATACTTACAGCCATTGGTTTAGAAGTAGAAAGTTTGGATAAAGTACAAGCGATACCTGGTGGTTTAGAGGGATTGGTAATTGGTTTTGTGAAAGAATGTGGTCAGCACCCAAATGCCGATCGGTTGAAAGTAACTAAAGTTGATGTTGGTGGACCTGATTTATTAGAAATTGTTTGTGGTGCACCAAATGTGGCAGCCGGACAAAAAGTGGTGGTAGCCACTGTGGGTTGCGACGTTCACCCAACTCATGGCGAACCTTTTAAAATCAATAAATCTAAAATTAGAGGCGAAGTTTCTGAAGGGATGATTTGTGCAGAAGATGAGATAGGCTTAGGCGAAGGACATGATGGAATTATGATTTTAGATAAAGATGCGGTAATTGGCACTTTAGCTAAAGACTATTTTAATTTACCTGATGATTATCTATTCGAACTTGGCTTAACACCTAATAGAGCTGATGCTGCTTCTCATTTAGGCGTAGCCCGAGATTTGGCCGCTTTCTTAAAATTAGAAATTAAAAAACCTTCAATTGATGCTTTTAAAGTTGCCAATACTGCTAACGCAATAGCCGTTGAGGTTGTTGATGAGGCTGCTGCGCCAAGATATTCTGGGGTTACTATTTCTGGAATTACCGTTCAAGATTCTCCGCAGTGGTTAAAAGAAAAATTAGCTGTTATTGGCTTAAGACCAATTAATAATATTGTGGATGTAACCAATTATGTGCTGCATGATTTGGGGCAACCGCTACATGCTTTTGATGCTGATGAAATTACAGGTGCTAAAGTAATAGTGAAAAAATGTGCTGAAGGAACCAAGTTTAAGACTTTAGATGAAATTGATAGAACTTTAACTGCAGATGATTTAATGATTTGTAATACCGAAGAAGCCATGTGTATTGCAGGTGTTTTTGGTGGGGTCAAATCTGGTGTAAAAGCAAGCACCAAAAATATATTTTTAGAGAGTGCTTATTTCGATTCTGTTTCGGTTAGAAAAACCTCTAAAAGATTTGGATTAAAAACCGATGCTTCTTTCCGTTTCGAAAGAGGAACAGATCCGGAAATAACAGTTTAT
>JBKJLB010000280.1:0-3798 GCA_046597075.1 Pelobium sp. | reverse complement strand
CAAATACCGATTTAGGTGTTTTATCAGCAGATAAAAGAGACCTAATTGCTAAAGCTTGCGATGAAATTTTAATCGGTAATTTAGATGATCAATTTCCATTGGTGATTTGGCAAACCGGCTCGGGTACGCAATCTAATATGAATGCTAACGAAGTGATTGCTAACAAAGCACACGTGATGAATGGTGGGGCTTTAGTTGATGATAAAAAGGTTTTACACCCTAATGATGATGTGAATAAATCGCAATCATCAAATGACACCTTCCCAACGGCAATGCATATTGCAACTTATAAGCAAGTGGTAGAAATCACTTTGCCAGGAATTACATTATTAAGAGATACACTCACTAAAAAATCAGAAGAATTTGCTCAAATCACCAAAACTGGTCGTACCCATTTTATGGATGCCACGCCCTTAACTTTGGGTCAAGAATTTTCTGGTTATGCGCAACAATTAACCAACTCCATCAAAACAATTAATTACGCTTTAGAGGCTGTAAAAGAATTGGCTTTGGGCGGTACAGCCGTTGGAACAGGTTTAAATACACCCAAAGGCTACGATGTTTTGGTGGCCAAATACATTGCTGATTTAACAGGCTTACCTTTCATTACCGCTCCAAATAAATTCGAAGCTTTAGCTGCTCATGATGCCATGGTAGAAATGTCGGGCGCATTAAAAAGAGCTGCAGTTTCTTTGATGAAAATCGCGAACGATATTAGAATGTTAAGCTCGGGCCCTCGTTGCGGAATTGGCGAAATCATTATTCCAGATAACGAGCCAGGGTCTTCTATTATGCCGGGCAAAGTAAACCCAACTCAGCCAGAAGCTTTAACTATGGTTTGTGCTCAAGTCATGGGTAATGATGTTGCGGTTTCTATCGGTGGTTCAAATGGTCATTTCGAACTGAATGTTTTTAAGCCTGTTATTGCCTCAAACGTATTGCAATCAGCTCGTTTAATTGGCGATGCTTGCGTTTCTTTCACTAACAATTGTGCTATCGGAATTTTGCCAAACTTACCCGAGATTCAAAAGCATTTGGAGAATTCATTGATGTTGGTTACTGCTCTAAATCCGCATATTGGCTATGAAAATGCTGCTAAAATTGCTAAAAAAGCACACAAAGAAAACAAGACTTTACGCGAAGCAGCGGTAGAATCAGGACTATTAACAACAGAACAATTTACCGAATGGGTAAAACCCGAAGACATGGTAGGTTCATTAAAATAGATTAAGGGCGTTTCCTTGCCTGCCGCAGGCAAGGAAACACGCCTGCCCGTACATGCGGGCTTTACACTACCTGCCTGCCGGTAGGCAAGGTATTTTTGTTTGTTGTACTTCGACTCTGGTCAGGTTGACAAGCGAAAAAGGACGCTGCTTCTCCGAAGGAGTCCTTTGGATAATCGTTAACGCAAAAAATGAAACTTAAAATAGATTGCTACTTCTTTTTAATTATTGCTACTCTTTTACTGTGTGGGTGTAGTTTTAATCAAACAAAATATTCTGCAGGGGAAGATTTTTTACAGGGAAAAAGGAGCGAAGACTCTGTGCTTAATAAGGCGCAATTGGTTTCGTATCAGCAATATCAATTCAGCTTTAATTGTGATTCTTTTTATTTAAAGGTTGAAACTTTTTCAAAGGTAAATTTACAAGGTGGCCCCTGTTTTGATAAAAAACATTGGAATGAGTTTGCAAAAGGATATTATCATTTAGTAAAAGATACGCTCAAGTTTGAAGGAAACTTTGTTAACGAAGATTATAAATACAAAGCCGAGGGTAGCTGTTATAGAACTGGTAAATATTTAGAAGAATTTATCATCAATAACGATAACAAAGATATAATTACGTTAAAGAGCTTACAAACTGGCTTATTTCATCAATTAGTCATTAAGGAAAAAGGTTCTTGTAGTTTAGAAGTTGCTAAAAATTAAAGGATGAAAATTTTAATGGTTTGTTTAGGGAATATCTGCCGCTCTCCGTTAGCTGAAGGGGTGATGCAAAAATTAGCTAGTGATGCTGGCCTAAATTGGGAAGTTGATTCGGCCGGAACAGAAAGTTATCACATCGGTAGTCATCCAGACAAACGCTCCATTACAGTGGCCAAACAATATGGAATTGATATCTCCCAACAAAAAGCTAGGTCACTAGAAAAGTCAGATTTGGCAACTTTTGATCGTATCTACGTAATGGATAGGCAAAATTACGACAGCGTGATTAGCTTGGCTAGCAACGCAGAACAAATGATTAAGGTAGAATTGCTAATCCCCGAGCGTATTGTCCCTGATCCTTATTACGATGATTCGCTTTTCTTACCTGTTTTTGAAATGATTACCACACAATGTGAAGAACTTTTCACTCAGCTTAAAAATGAAAAATGATAGTTTTAATTCATAAAAGCTAATCATTATGAAAAAATTACTATTGATCATTTTTGTTTTTTTAAGCGTTCAAGTTTATGCGCAAAAAGTAGAAAAAGACCTTAAATACTATTATTACTCAGCAAATCAGGACGATAGTTTTAACGCCTACCTAAAAGCTAAAAAGACTTTTGACCAAAAAAAGTTTGATTTTAAGTTGCCAATGTCTAAAGACGCACTACAAGAATTGGAAAGTAATAAGGGTAAAATATTCAAAAGTGAACGTACTTACACCGAGTTCTTAACAAAATACGGAATGAAGAATGCTGGCGAATATGCCGAGCTTTACTTTAATCAAATGCACACCTTAAAGACTTTCCTCAAGAAAAACCCTGAGTTTTATAATCTAAGTGCAAAAGAACGTCAAAACATTATAGATAAGTGGTATTACGCTAATGTGGCTGCTAATTAATATTCACAATTTATTTTCTAAATAATTCCTTAAAAAGCTGTTAATGCTTAATTTGCGCCATGGCAAATGTGAGAGCAGCTATCCCGAAGGGAACCCGTGATTTTGGTCCGTTGGTGATGAACCGTCGTAATTATATTTTTGATACCATTAAAAAGGTGTTCAGGAAATATGGTTATCAGGAAATTCAAACTCCAACGATGGAGAATTTGGATACCTTGACTGGGAAATATGGTGACGAAGGAGATCAGTTGATTTTTAAGATATTGAACTCGGGTGATTACTTTTCGAAAGCAGAAGGCTTAAAGCTAAATGCCGAGGATAATACATCTAAAAAACTACTTCCTTTAATCTCTGAAAAAGCATTACGATACGATTTAACTGTTCCATTTGCCCGTTATGTGGTGATGCATCAACATGAAATCACTTCACCCTTTAAGCGTTTTCAAATACAACCTGTTTGGCGAGCCGATCGTCCACAAAAAGGAAGATACCGAGAATTTTATCAATGCGATGCCGATGTGGTAGGCTCTGATTCTTTGTTGAATGAAGCAGAATTTGTTTGCATTTATGATGAAGCTTTAAGTTTATTAGGGTTAAAAGATTTTACCATAAAAATTAATAATAGAAAAATCCTATCAGGTATTGCCGAGTTAATAGGCAAGCCTAATCAAATTGTTGACCTCACGGTTGCCATTGATAAACTAGATAAAATAGGATTTGATGGTGTTGAGAAAGAACTTTTAGAGAAAGGTTTTACTCATCATGATATTGAAATTCTAAAACCAGTCATTTTACTTTCGGGTACCAATCATGAAAAATTAAGTTCATTAAAATCGATACTGTCAAGCTCAGTGATTGGTTTAACAGGTATCGAAGAAATTGAAAAGGTGTTTACTTATCTCAAAAACTTTGATTTAAATCATGCAAAAGTAGATTTGGATTTAATCTTAGCCAGAGGTTTAAACTATTATAC
>JBKJLB010000265.1:0-2746 GCA_046597075.1 Pelobium sp. | reverse complement strand
GTTGCATTGCCTTTTACTGGAACTGTTTTGATTTGGTCGCTCGCAAAATCAGCCATAATGGTAAAGCCCAACTTTTTTGGCTGATTACCTTCTTTGAAAGTATAAATACTACCATCTTGTGTAAAAGCTAAAGTACCATCATTAGATACGGAAAGGTTTCTTACCGGATTTTTTTCAAAAGTGGTGAGTTGAGTTACTTGATCAGGATTTGCTAATGTTGATTTGAATAAATTTTGATTTCCTTTTTGCTCGCTTAAATAATAGAAAGTGTCAGCGCTTCCCCAAACTGGCTCGCGATCTTCACCCATAAAAGACGATACTTTTTTATATTGATTAGTCTTTAAATCCAGCACCCAAATATCTCTGGTAATAGACGATGTGTGATGCTTACGATAGGCATTTTCATATCCTTTTCTATCCTGATAAATAATTTTATCGCCAGCAGAATTTAGATGTGCATATTCAGTTCCTGCCGAGTTAATCATCACACTTCACCCGCCTTTTGCTGACACCTCATATAACTTCATCCAATAATTATCACCTGGAAAACGAACCGACGAATATATATCATGTCGGTTAGAACCGAAAAGTACTTTTTGATCATCCTTACTAAAATCATAAGGAATATCTTTATCTGAATTATAAGTTAAACGGGTTGCAGCCCCACCATTTGCCGACATGGTAAACACATCGAAATTGCCGTATCTGTCTGATGCAAAAGCGATAGTTTTGCTATCATGACTCCAAATAGGATAGCCATTATAATCAGCAGTGATGGTTAAAGGCATGGCCTGTCCGCCATTTGCTGAAACTTTAAAGATATTACCTTTAAATTCAAATGCAACCCACTGCCCGTCGGGTGAAATAGCGGGCTGCTGCATAAATAGAGGTTGTTGTGCTTTTGCAGCGATGAAAAATAAAGGCAAGAGAACAAACGAAAGTAAAAACTTTTTCATGTTTTTTGGTTTTGATTAGATTTTAAAAATAACGAATAGCAATCGTTATTTAAAATCCGGAAGTCACAAAACTTGTTTTTGAAACAAGCTATTTACAAAGGAATATTCCCATGTTTCTTCCTTGGGTTATTCACCACTTTATTCTCTAGCATTTTAAATCTTTCACATTAAATTTCTGAAATTACTTCAAAGCCTTTATAACTTCCCGTCACTGCCATTCCTATAATATGCTTTGCAATTTTCTTTGCTTTAAGTTTTAAAGCGATTTCATTTATTGTTGCTCCGCTTCCAATGGCATCGTCAAGAATTAGGACTTTATTATATTTTTTTTGATCGGGAACAACAAATGTGTTTTTAGCATTTGCAACTCTTTCAAACAATTTAGCTAATGCTTTCTGGGGGATTACAATTTCATTACTGATTTTCTTTACAGAAATTTTAGGCAGATCTAACTTCAATTCTTTCTCGAAGTAATCCATAATCTGAACATTTCTTTTGATTGTTGGCGGAACATATACCAATGCATCAACTTTGTGCTGAATAATGAAATTATCGATTCTATTCTTTATTTCACCTGTAATTTCTTTCATCAGTTTTTTATTCTGTCCTTGCTTCGCATAATGCATCAAACAACCCAAATGTGTTTTTCCAAATCTTTCAATTGCATAAAAATCCAAATAATACAATTCATCAATTCCTAACTCTCCAATATCCTTGGTGTTTTCTAATTTTACTAAACCTTCAATTAAGTGTTCATCGTTATAAAAAGACAAATATTTTTCTCTTGTAGCTATAAACTCTTCTATTGTTTTTTCTATTGGCAGTTTCTGGTTATCGCACCAATATTGCATAGCATTTAACCCTTGTAATTTATTTCCTAAAGCATCTACAAGTAAGAAATGCTCATTTAAAAAACGCTCCTTTTCATAAGGGATAATATTTTTCGCACTAGGAATGCTCAAATTATTAATATTGTAGAAAACATGAGGGGCAGTACCCATTTTTATGAGCTGTCCTTTTTCTACCAATTTTTTTACGATGATATGGACATATTGCCGAGAAATATTCATTTGAGCAACTAAAGCATCTATACTTGTCGCTCCATTTTTTGAAATGATATTTAGTAGTTTTTGCTCATTTTTCATTAAGCAAATATAGTTGTTTACAGTAACATATTTACTGTAAACAAATATTAGTATATATTATTGATAATCAATTTTATATCATGTGTAAATAAAACAGGAATTCTATTGTCAATTCAAAATTACAAAGGAATATTCCCATGTTTCTTCCTTGGGTTATTCACTACTTTATTCTCCAGCATTTTAAAAGCTTTAATGAGTTTAGTTCTTGTATCGGCAGGTTCGATAACTTCATCAATAAAGCCACGTTCGGCAGCTCGGTATGGATTAGCGAAGATATCTGAATATTCTTTTTCTTTCTCAAGCCATTTTTCTTCTGGATTTTCTGAAGAATTAATTTCTTTTTTAAAGATGATTTCAGCTGCACCTTTTGCGCCCATTACGGCAGTTTCTGCTGATGGCCAAGCATAATTCATATCTGCGCCAATATGTTTAGAATTCATTACATCATATGCGCCACCATAAGCTTTTCGTGTAATTACGGTAATTCTGGGAACCGTTGCTTCGCAAAAAGCATAAAGTAATTTAGCTCCATTGGTAATAATTGCATTCCATTCTTGGTCTGTTCCGGGTAAAAAACCTGGAACATCTTCAAAAACTAATAAAGGAATATTAAAAGCATCGCAAAAACGAACAAAACGAGCTGCT
>JBKJLB010000157.1:0-2941 GCA_046597075.1 Pelobium sp. | reverse complement strand
ATGGCATACTCCATTTATGATACTTGGTTTTATATGTATGGTGGTCTTCATTATGGCTGTATTTATTGTTCCAAGTTTTACCGATCATTTAAAAGATGGTATAGTAAAACAAAAAATTGGCGCAATTTTAAAACAGGTTTTTAATGAGAAAAACAAAAGGTGGGCTTTGCTTTTAAGCAGTTTACTTATCATGAGTCACTTTAGCATCATCCCTTTTTTAACTGATTTCTTTACGTATAATCTTGGCATAAATTACAAAACAGATGTTCCCATTATCTATATTATTGGAGGTTTACTTACGGTAGTATGCAGCCCACTTATTGGGAAATTGAGCGATAAATATGGTCGTGTTCCGGTTTTTACAATCTTAACATGTTTAGCGATGGTGCCGTTGTTAGCTATTCCAAATATGCATACAAATAATTTATGGATATTAATGCCTGTTTGCAGCACACTTTTTATTTTTAGTGGCAGTAGAATGGTTGTGGGGAATGCTCAGGTAACAAGCACCGTTTTATCAAAAGAAAGAGGTTCATTTCTTATTGTAAACAGCAGCATACAGCAGTTGAGCACGGGTATTATTGCAGCCGTCGGTGGTGCCATTGTTACAAATGACGCCGCTAAAAGAGTCATAAATTATCCTATCCTTGGCATAATCGGCGCTATATTAGCAATTCTAGCTTTGTTGGTTTTTAGAAAAATAAAAACGAAAGAATAAATTTTCTTCATCTCAATCTGAAGGTGAAATACTTAAGGTTTGATCATTAAGTGCGCAGCTGAAAATTTGGCTGCGTTTTTGTTTGATATTAAAGCGTTTCTGTGAAAAATTGTTGCTATTAATAGTAGCTTTAATGCCCTTGTTACTGCAGAAACTTTCAATCTTTTAATTAAATCAAACAATTATGAAAATGAAAAAACTAATGATGTTGCCCATCATATTGTTATCGTTAAACAGCATTGCTCAAACAATAGATTATTCTTTAATACCTTACAGAAAAGGAGATAAATGGGGTTATGCAGATGCGCAAAGAAATATAGTAATAACGCCAAAATACAACGATGCACAATGGTTTTCTGAAGGGCTCGCTGCCGTGAAAGTAGGTAGCAAATGGGGCTATGTGAACAAGCAGGGAAAACTAGTAATACCTGCAAAATTTACTGTGGCAAAGTCATTTAGAAAAGGCTATGTGCCTAAAGCAAATAAAAGTGGGGGAGATTCTATACTTTTTGCAGGCGCCTCTATTACTGCAAATGGATATGAAAGATGTATTACTACAAAAGGAGTTATTTTAACAAAGTGCCCTGCAATCAATGAAAATTCTGTTGTTGAAAACAGTATACCTGTTCAAACAAAAACTATTCAAAAAACATATTCACTAGCCAATAACAATGGCTTATTTGATAAAGTAGTAGATGATTATAAAATTGCAGGCAGCGATGAGATCTATTACGTTGCTCAAAAAAATGGTATGTACGGTGTGTTTAATAGTAAATTTGAAACAATTATTCCTTTTGAATACAGTTCAGTGAAACAACTAACTTCTAACAATAATTTATACCTGCAAGTTCAAAAAAATGGCATGTATGGCATTATAAATGCAAACGGCATGGCTGATATTAACACGGAATATTCAAGTATTACTATTGTAAATGGTGGTGATAACATCGATTATGTAATTGTAAAAAAAGATGGCAAAACTTATGTAAAAGATATCATGAACAATGATATCATCTCATTTGGCTTTTCAGATATTGTTTATGACAACAATGGTGGCTTTGTTGTTACAGATAACAACAATATGCGTGGTTTCTACTTTTCAGATAAAAGAATGATTAACCCAAAATACAGTGACGTTAGAATAGTTAATAGAGGTAGCAATTACCTTCAAATTAAAACTTCTAATGGTAAAGTAGGTTATATCAATGCTGCAGGTGATGAATACTTTGTAGAATAAGATATTGAAAAGTCTTGGTTATAGATTAGACTCCACATTTTTTGTGGAGTTTTTTTATGTTAGAAATTTCTTTTGCCCGTAATTTAAAAATACTAACTTCGATTTTCAAAAAATAGTTGTTTAACTAACTAATTTTCTGAAATTGTAGAAAACCAAATAATCAATGTGGATTTAAACGATTTGTCATACAAAATTAGAGGAGTAATATATAAAGTACATTCTACATTGGGTCCGGGCCTTTTTGAAAATGTTTACGAGGCAGCAATGATATATGAACTTCAGGAGGCCGGTTTATCAGTTAGGTCTCAGGTAGTATTACCTGTTTTTTATAATGACGTAGTGTTAGAATTAGGTTTTAAAATAGATCTATTAATTGAAGAAACTGTAATTGTCGAGATAAAATCTGTAAGAGAATTGCAGGATGTACATAAAAAACAATTGACGAATTATTTGAAATTATCAAAATTGGAGTTAGGGTTGTTAGTGAATTTTAATGTAGCATCATTGGTAGATAAGGTGAGTTTGATAAGAGTAATAAATTCAAAAAATTTGTGAGTAGTAACGAAAGGAGATCGCAGATTATGAATTAAAAAATCTGTAGAGATTTTTTTAAACCTGTGAGTAAATAAAATTAGGCTTGCGAATTTGTCGGATTTTCGCAGATGAAAAGTGAAGAAAATCTGTAGAGATTTTTTTAAATCTGTGAGTAAATAAAATTGGGCTCGCAGATTTGTCGGATTTTCGCAGATGAAAAGTGAAGAAAAATCTGCGGAAATTTTTTTAATCTGTGAGTAAATAAAATTAGGCTCGCAGATTTGTTGGCTTTTCGCAGATGAAAGGTGAAGAAAAATCTGTGAGTAAATAAAATTGGGCTCACAGATTCGTCAGATTTTCGCAGATGAAAACAAAAAAATCTGTGTAAATCAGCGAAAATCTGTGAGCCAAAGGTGAGAGTAAAAAGATTTGGTAAATTCCGGTATTTAAAA
>JBKJLB010000106.1:0-8687 GCA_046597075.1 Pelobium sp. | reverse complement strand
GTCATCGCGGCGGCACCTAATTCTAGTTCTCTTTTATTCACATTTTCAAAAACATCATTTGGGGTATGGTGAATATCGAAATAACGCTGAGAATCGGCTCTATAGCCAATTAAAACTGCATTTTTAAAAATTGATAATGGCTCAATATCACTACCGCTACCACCTGCATCTAAATGGTCTGCTAGATAGGGTCTTAACAAAGCACTCCAATTCCCGTTGATTTTCTTTAAATCTTCTTTAGACACCTCCTGAAAAGTAAAACCGCGAGGTGTAAAACCACCACCGTCAGATTCTATAGCTGCAATATGTTTCTCACCGTTTTTCATGGCTAACTCTGCATATTTATCGCCTCCTCTTCCTCCATTCTCTTCATTCATAAACATTACTGATCTTATAGAGTGCTTTGGCTTCATTCCAAGTGATTTATAAACTCTTAACACTTCCATAGCCTGCATCACACCAGTTCCATCATCATGAGCACCTTCTGCTAAATCCCAAGAATCTAAGTGCCCACCAACAGTGATGAATTCATTTGGAAATTCAGAACCTGTAATTTCTCCAACAACATTATATGATTTTGCATCAGGAAGGAGTTGACAACTTTGTTTAAAATAGAACTGTATTGCAGGTAGTTTTTTTAATTTGAGCAATGAACTCAGCTGATTTGCCGCGTTTGTAGATATAGCTGCCGCTGGAATTTGCTTGCTCCCTTCAGGAAAATTTGTTGTGCCTGTATGAGGGTAATCATCTAAACTTTCGGTTAATGATCTTACAATTACTCCAACAGCCCCATATTTTGCTGCCTCGGCTGGTCCAGCAAATCTTTGATCACCTGCTGTTCCATAAGCTCTTCCAGTTTCAATGAAGCGTGGATCAAAAGGACGATTAAAGAAAACTATTTTCCCTTTGATTACGCTTTCGCCAAGTTTAGCTAGCTCATCTAAACCTCTCAATTCAATTACCTGAGCTTTTAAACCTCCTTTAGGCGTTCCAGGAGACATTCCTAATGCACAAATTGGCACACTAATCTCTGTATTTCCATTGATGATTTTACCCACTTCTTTATCTCCCCGCACCCAATGAGGTACCATACACTCTTGCAAATAAACCTTATCAAACCCATATTTATCCATTAAGCTTTTCGTCCAATCCACTGATTTTTGTGCATTTGCAGAGCCACTTAAACGAGGACCAATTTGTTTACACAAATACCTTAAATTTTCATATGATTCTCCGTTAACTAAAGCCTCGTCATAAATTTTTCTTAAAACCAAAGAGTCTTGCGCATGAACGCTCAACGCGAATAGAAAAATAACTGCAATAAATAATTTAATAGCTTTCATTTTGTAAAGTTTAGATCCAAAAAATGATTATGAAGTAAATATTATGATATTTTATTTAATGTTATGCCTTTTTCTGCTTTTGTAACAAATGTTTTCAGTAATTTAATTTCACGCTTGTCTAAATCTGGAACGCTTTCAAACATTTCTAACACACTTTTTCTAGCTTCCTGTAATATCTTCTGATCCTGAGCTAAATCAGCTAGCTTTAAATCCATCACCCCACTTTGTTGTCTTCCCTCTATATTTCCAGGCCCACGAAGCTGTAAATCAATCTCAGCAATCTCAAAACCATCATTGGTTCTAACCATTGTGTCTAATCGAATTCTACCCTCCCTACTCAATTTATGCTCCGACATTAAGATGCAATAAGATTGTTCGGCACCTCTTCCCACCCTTCCCCTTAATTGATGTAATTGTGATAAACCAAAACGTTCAGAATTTTCGATGATCATCACTGATGCATTTGGGACATTTACTCCTACCTCAATTACTGTAGTAGCTACCATTATTTGAGTTTCGCCTTTTACAAATCTTTGCATCTCAAATTCTTTTTCTGCTGGCTTTAATTGTCCGTGGACAATACTGATTTTAAATTGCGGAAGCGGGAACTCCCTGCTCATTGTATCCACTCCATCCATTAAATTTTTAAGATCGAGTTTGGCACTTTCTTGAATTAAAGGATATACTATATAAACTTGTCGACCTTTGGCGATTTCTTGTTTCATAAAACCAAACATCCGTAAACGGTGATTTTCGAACATGTGAATAGTTTCAATAGGCTTTCTACCGGCAGGCAATTCATCAATAACTGATACATCTAAATCACCATATAAAGTCATTGCTAGTGTGCGAGGAATAGGCGTTGCTGTCATGACCAAGATATGCGGAGGAATATTATTCTTTCGCCAAAGCTTGGCTCTTTGCTCTACTCCAAAACGATGTTGCTCATCTATAACTGCTAAACCTAAATTCTTGAAAACTACAGGGTCTTCAATCAATGCATGAGTCCCAATTAAAATAGAAAGCTCACCAGATGCTAATGTTTCTGCTATTATTTTTCTTTCTTTCTTCCTTGTTGAACCTGTCAATAATTTAACGGTAACGTAATCATTTTTCAAAAGTGAATAGATAGAATGGTAATGCTGTGTAGCAAGTATCTCCGTTGGAGCCATCAAACAGGTCTGGAAACCATTATCAATAGCCAAAAGCATGGTCATTAATGCAACTACAGTTTTCCCTGAACCAACGTCACCCTGCACCAGACGATTCATTTGAATACCTCTTTGTGTATCCATTCTAATCTCTTTTATTACCCGTTTTTGTGCATTAGTAAGTTGAAACGGAAGAAGTTTATCATAAAAGTAATTAAATCTCTCACCCACATTTTCAAAAATATTTCCTTTAAACTTTTGACTTCTTATAAGTTTAGATCTCAACATCTTAAACTGAATGAAGAAAAGTTCTTCGAATTTGAGGGTGTTTTGAGCTATTTTTAAAACCTGAGCATCCTTAGGGAAATGGATATTCAATAATGAATTATTTCTTGAATATAGCTTGTACTTTTTAATCAAATATTCAGGGAGAACCTCATCAATATCATTAAAAACGATATCAATTAGACTAGCCATTATTTTTTGAATCCCTTTTGAATCAAAACTAAATTGCTTTAGTTTTTCTGTTGAGGGATAAACAGGTTGGAGGGAAAGATTACCTCTGTTTTGGTTTTCTTTATTGAAAAGCTCGATTTCTGGATGTGCCATTTGACACTTTCCATTAAAATAACCTACTTTCCCAAAAATGATATAAACCTGGTTTAGCTTTAAAGTTTTCTGAATCCAATTAATGCCCTGAAACCAAACCAATTCAATCTCCCCAGTATCGTCTAATGCTTCCGCAACTAATCTTCTGGTTCTTTTTTCTCCAATTATCTCAAAGGATTTTAATCTAACTAAGATTTGAATGTAAGGTAATTCAGGATTAGCGTCTTTGATCTTATAAAATTGTGTTCTATCAATATAACGAAAAGGATAGTAATGGAGTAAATCTCCATAAGTAAAAACGGAAATTTCTTTTTTAAGAATTTCAGCCCTCTGCGGACCAACTCCTTTTAAGTACTCAATAGGGGTTTTAAAAATTTGGTCATTCAAAATTAAGATGCAATATCAATTTCCTTTTTCTGCTTATTACCTAATTTAAAGTAAGAATTGCTTAAAATTTTCCAGTTAAATATAATAACAGCTAATATGAGTAAACTGTAAGCAAGAATCTGTTTAAATACAATGGGTTCATGAAAGTAAAAAAATGCAATTGTAAATGCAACTATTGGGTTCACATAAAGCATTATTCCAACTGTGGATGATGGAAGGTGACCTACCGCATATAAACTCAATAAAAGTGGAATTAAGGTAAACAAAACCCCAACAATCATGATAACCAACCAAAAAAATAGATCTGTAGGTATGCTTTGTGGATGAAAGATTAATAACGGCATGACAAGGATTAAGCCAATTAATAATTGAAAGCCCAACATATTTAACCTATCAAAATTCTTTAAAACTCGCTGAACAAGAACAAAAGTTGCGTAAAATAAAGCAATCAAACCTGACCATATTACACTTTCCAAAAAACCACTTGCTAAAATTATTATTGAAATTAAAGCCAAACCTAAAGCAATGAACTTGATCTTACTCAACTCTTCATTTAATAATAATAAGCCTCCTAAAGCAGTAATTAAAGGGCAAATCATATAAGCAAAAGCTGCTGACTTTATATTGATGTTGTTGACAACATATATAAAAGCAAACCAATTTAAAGTAATTCCTATTGCTGATAAAATTAAAAGCAACCAAAACTTAACCTTAGGCATATCCCTATTTAATCTAACATTTGATAGATCTTCTTTTAATTGCCTTCTTTTAAATAATGTGATTGATAACCATGTGATAAAGCAAGCAATTACAATTCTATAAGACAATATTAAATCTGTAGGATATTTTTGTAGAAACCTAAAAGCAATAGAAACAAATCCCCATATTACATTTGCAGAAAATGCAGCAATTAGACCTTTGCTTTTGTTAGTCATTAAAGAATTGCGGTAACAGAAATTTCCACATTCACACTTTTCGGTAATGTTTTAACGGCAATTGTCTCTCTAGCCGGGTAATCTCCATCAAAATACTTCCCGTAGGTTTCGTTTACTTTTGTAAAGTAATCCATATCACTTAAAAAAATAGATGTCTTAACCACATTAGAGAAACTCATATCCGCTGCTTTTAAAACAGCCCCGATATTTTTCATAACTTGATTCGTTTCGTCTTCAATTGATTTATCAACAATTTCTCCTGTCTGTGGGTCAATTGCTATTTGTCCAGAAGCATATAAAACCCCATTAACCAAAATTGCTTGACTATAAGGACCAATTGGCATTGGCGCATCAACTGTTTGTATGATTTTTTTCATATACCCTACTTTTTTAATATCAAAATATCTACAAGCTTCCAAATAACACCTGCTAAAAATACGATTATTGCAATGCGATTAATCATATGCATAGCTCTTAAGTTAAAATTGTCTGGCCTATTTGGGTCTTTTTTTCTGAAAAAATACATTTTAGTCAAATTTAGAAATAAAAAAAGGGAGTTCAAATTGAACTCCCTTTTCTTATAACATTTAATTGTGATTATTGTTGTCTAAATTCTACACGACGATTAGCTACACGTCCTGCTTCAGTTGCATTAGATGCAATTGGACGAGTTTCACCGTAACCTTTAGTAGCAATGTTTTTAGCATCAACACCAGAATTAACTAAGTATGTTTTAACAGCATTTGCTCTATCTATTGATAATTGCATGTTGTAAGAATCAGTACCTTCATTAGATGCATGACCATCTAATTGGAACATTGTGCTAGAATTAGCTCTCATCATTGAAGAAACTTTATCTAATGTTGGGTAAGAAGAAGTTCTTAATACAGAAGAATTATATTCAAACTGAATGTTGTTAATTCCTGTCATTGTAGCTGTGCTCATTTCAGGACATCCGTTTAATTCAACAGTTCCTTTTTCAGTTGGACATTTATCTTTCCAATCTGGAATACCATCACCATCTGTATCTAATTCACAACCAGCACCATCAACTCTAGCACCAGCTGGGGTATTTGGACACTTGTCTAAATAATCAGCAACACCGTCACCGTCAGAATCATTTTTCATTCCATTCACTTGATCTTCTAAAGTAGATACTCTAGTTTTAAGAGCTTCAACTTCTTGACGTAATGTTGGGTCTTTTAATTCATCATACATCATTGCAATTGGATTAACCCAATTTAAATCAGGCTTAGCAGTAGAACCTAAAGAAAATTCTACACCAACATGAGTGTAAGAAAACTTGTCATTAGAAGGTTGGTTTGCATAAACACCATCAAAATAATCTGTATCAATGAACTTCATTTCATAACCTAAACCTAATGCAACTCTGTCAGTAAGTTTAAATTTCATTCCTAATCCTACTGGAACATAAGCTTGTCTCGCATAATCATTGTTATCACCAGCAGCACCATGTTTACCTTTTGGTTGATTAGCATTAGCAGCACCATCTAAAGTACTATAATATTCAGGAGTATACGCTATAAGGCCATAACCTGCAGTTAAATAGAAATTAACAGCATTTTCTCTTTTAAGAAAATCAATAGTTGCTAAATTAAAGTAACCTTGTAAAGAAGCATCATATTGAACTTCCGTTTTTACTTTTTCATGGAAACCTACAAGATTATTACCTGTTTTAACTCCACCTTCATTTTTAGATATCACATGGCCTCTATTTAAACTTGCTTGAAGACCGAAAACATGTCCAAGCTGTTTTCTAACGTTTACACCATAATAAGCACCAAGTTTATACTGTCCTAACTGGAGACCTTTTGAGTTACCAGGGCTTCTTCCGAAATCATTTGTTCCACCAATAATTACTGCAGGAACAGTAAAACCGCCGTTTAAACCAACTGTCCAAGTTCTATACTGTGAACGTCCGCCAAATATTTTGGCAGAACTTGTAGTAGCAGTCGACATGTTATCTTGTGCTTTTGCCGCTAGAGCAAAAGCAGTAACTAACGTGAAGGCTACTGTTTTTTTTAATGTAGAATAATTCATCATTTTTCTTTTTTTTAAGGTTAACAATTTTTAATTGCGTTTTTTTTTGTAAAATTAACTATAAGTTTGATAGAAACAAACTATTCAAAATCTATTCCAAACTTTAACTAAAACAAAAATAGCCATAAAAGTTTTATTATTTTATAATTATTAACAAATAAAATGAAATATCAAATTACAGAACAGCATCTTTTTATTAAAAACCGATTGAATTTCTCTTCCAGAATGGAAAAAAAAGGAATTCTAGTACTTAATTCAAATGATGAATTCCCTAGAAGTGGCGATCAAATTTATAATTTTAAACAAAGTCCAGATTTATTTTACCTTTCTGGAATTGATCAAGAACAAACAATATTAATATTATTTCCTGATTGTCCTAATCCTTTGTACAGAGAAGTCCTTTTTTTAAGACAGACCAATCCTCACATCGCTATTTGGGAAGGACACAAATATACAATTGAAGAAGCAAGAGCTATTTCAGGGATTCAATCGATTTTTTGGGTGGATGAATTTTCGAATATTTTAACATCAATTATTCATTATGCTGATTATGTCTATTTAAATACCAATGAGAATGATAGATATGTTCACACTGTTCCATATAAAGATTATCGTTTTATAGAAGAAATCAAAAATAAATATCCGCTACATCAATATAAAAGAGCGGCTAAAATTTTCAGAGAACTAAGACCCATTAAGTCAGAAACTGAAATTTCTTACCTACAAAAGGCCTGTGATATCACTGAGCTAGCTTTTAGAAGGGTTTTAAATTTCGTTAAACCTGGAGTTTATGAATATGAAATAGAAGCAGAAATTATTCACGAGTTTATAAAAAATCAGTCAACAGGCCATGCTTATTCTCCAATAATTGCGTCTGGAAAAAATGCTTGTGTTCTTCACTACAATGACAATAAAGAAATCTGTAAGAATGGAGATGTGATTTTATTTGATTTCGGTGCAGAGTTTGGGAATTATAATGCTGATCTAAGTAGAAGTGTCCCAGTTAGTGGTCAATTTTCCAAAAGGCAAAAAGAAGTTTACAATTCAGTTCATCATGTCATGAAAGAAGCAACAAAAATGCTTACTTCAGGAACCAATTGGAATAAGTACCATGAGGAAGTAGGTAAAATTATGACTCATGAACTTATTAAGCTTAGCTTATTAGACAAACACGATGTTGAAAAACAGGATCCTAAAATGCCTGCTTACAAAAAATACTTTATGCATGGGACTTCTCATCATTTAGGTATCGATGTACATGATTTTGCCAGTAGATATGATCTTTTCGCAGAAGGAAACGTACTTACTTGCGAGCCTGGAATTTATATTTTAGAAGAAGGGCTAGGTATAAGATTGGAGAATGATATTTTAATTACTAAAGATGGTCCTAAAGATTTAATGGCAAATATTCCAATTGATGCTGACGAGATAGAAGAAATTATGAACGCTTAAACTTCTCGATAAATTGGTATAAATTAAATGGATTCGCTAAAGCTTCGCTTATTTCTAAGCGGAGCTTTTCCTTTTTCAAATCCTTCATTCTATCATTTTGGATTAACTGCCAAGCTTTTTCGGCTAAAAGGTGAGCTCTTTTCTCATTATTAAGCTTACTGGATTTATCTATTTCATAAATAATTTCATCAATTCCCAATGTTTTAGTTGCCGTAGCCTTTAAAACTGGTATATTTTCATTTCCATGGGTCATCATTTTTAAATGATTAGAAAAAGCATCCGCCCCTTCTCTATCAGCTTTATTGACTACAAAGACATCTGCAATTTCCATTAAGCCTGATTTGATACTTTGGATATCGTCGCCTGCTTCTGGTACTAAAACAACAATTGTTAAGTCTGCTAGGCCTGCAATTTCAATTTCTGATTGCCCAACACCAACGGTTTCAACAAAAATGTAATCAAAATCAGCAGCTTTTAAAACATCACACATTTCTATCGTTTTCACCGATAATCCGCCTAAAGAACCTCTAGTAGCGATTGATCTAATAAATACATTTCCATTGTTAAATTGATCTGTCATTCTAATTCGGTCACCCAATAATGACCCTAAATTGAATGGAGAAGTTGGATCTATAGCTAAAACAGCAATTTTGAATTTTTTAGATAAATGATTGATAATTGCATTTAATAAGGTGCTTTTACCAGCACCTGGAGGTCCCGTAATGCCAATAACTGGTGTTTGTTTTATC
>JBKJLB010000029.1:0-4116 GCA_046597075.1 Pelobium sp. | reverse complement strand
AGATTGATTTAAATGATATTGAGCAACTTTTAGCCCGAAAAGATATTAAATACCTTACGGAGATGATGAATTTCCCAGGTGTACTAATGGAAAATGAAATGGTGATGGCTAAAATTGCTGCAGCAAAAGCAGTTGGTAAGCCTATTGATGGACATGCACCTGGTTTAAGGGGAAATGATGCAGGAAAGTATATTTCAGCAGGTATAAGTACAGATCACGAGTGTTTTACTTATGATGAAGCATTAGATAAACTACAACAGGGAATGAAAATCCTGATTAGGGAAGGAAGTGCTGCCAAAAATTTTGATGCTTTAATTGATCTACTAAATGATTATCCCAACGAGATCATGTTTTGTAGTGATGATAAGCATCCAGATAGTTTAGTGGAAGGTCATATAGACCAATTATGTGCAAGGGCTGTTAAAAAAGGCATTGATGTTTTCGATGTTTTAAAAGCTGCCTGTATCAATCCGGTAATGCATTACCAATTAAATATCGGGTTATTAAATGTTGGCGACCCAGCAGATTTTATCCTGTTACAGGATTTAATTGATTTTAAAGTTTTGGCAACTTACATCGATGGCGAATTAGTCGCTAAAGACGGTATATCATTAATCAAAACAGAAAAAGCGCCCATCATCAATCATTTTTCTATCAAGGAAAAGGAAATAACAGATTTTGCTTATCCCGCTCCCTCTCATCAAGAATTAACTCCTGTGATTGAAGCCATAGACGGCCAGTTAATTACCCATCAATTGATGGAAAAAATGAATGCTAAAAATGGTTTGCTTCATGCGGATCTGGAAAGAGATATTTTAAAGATTGCAGTTGTTAACCGTTACCACGATGCGCCAGTTGCAAAAGCCTTTATTAAAAACTTTGGGTTAAAAGAAGGCGCTATAGCATCTTCGGTTGCACATGATAGCCATAATATTGTGGTGGTGGGTGTTGATGATGAAAGTATTTGTAAAGCAGTAAATGCCTTAATAAAAGTAAAAGGAGGCATTAGTTGCATCAACCATAATCAAGAAATGGTATTGCCTTTACCAGTTGCAGGAATCATGACCAATGAAAACGGTGATGAAGTCGCGAAAAAATATACTTTAATGGACCTACAAACTAAAAAGCAAGGCGCAACATTGGGTTCTCCTTTCATGACGCTTTCTTTTATGGCATTATTGGTGATTCCAAAATTAAAATTAAGTGACTTAGGTTTGTTTGACGGAGAGACCTTTAAGTTCGTTTAAAACCTTACCTTTCCTATTCAATTATATTATTGCTTTTAGACGTTAAGTGTCTTAAAAAAATTGATGTTATTGATTCGCAAGATTTTTTAATAACAGCACACCCTCTTCATAGATTTTATTGATGAGCCCATCATTATTTAGGATGAAATATTCCTAAACCTTATCGTAAATTTAAAAATTAATCAAAATATAACCATAAATGGAAGATCACAAAAATTCAGAACCATCACATGACAATTCATTATCAGAAATGAACGATGAAAGTAGCGCAGCTAAATGTCCTTTCCCCCATGGAAAATCGAAAGCTGTTGCTGGTACTGGACCTAGAAATACAGATTGGTGGCCAAATCAGTTAAAACTGAATGTCCTTCGTCAATATTCGTCTTTATCCAATCCAATGGATAAAACTTTTAACTATGCCAAAGAGTTCAATACGCTTGATCTTAAAGCGGTTAAGAATGATATTTTTGAATTAATGACAACTTCGCAAGATTGGTGGCCTGCAGATTATGGTCATTACGGTCCTTTCTTTATACGTATGTCTTGGCATAGCGCTGGTACCTATCGTATTCAAGACGGACGTGGCGGCTCTGGTTTCGGTATGCAACGTTTTGCGCCTTTAAATAGTTGGCCAGATAATGCCAACTTAGACAAAGCCCGTTTGTTGCTTTGGCCTATCAAACAAAAATATGGTAAAAAACTATCCTGGGCAGATTTAATGATCCTTACCGGAAATTGCGCATTAGAATCAATGGGTTTACAAACTTTTGGTTTTGCTGGCGGACGGGAAGACGTTTGGGAACCATCTGAAGATATTTATTGGGGATCTGAAAATAAATGGATGGGTGATGAAATTAGATATTCAGGAGCCCGTGAATTAGAAAAACCATTAGGTGCTTCACACATGGGTTTAATTTATGTGAATCCAGAAGGTCCAAAAGGACAACCAGACCCACAAGGTGCTGCTCATGATATTCGCGAAACTTTTGCCCGTATGGCTATGAATGATTACGAGACCGTTGCGTTAATTGCCGGTGGACATACTTTTGGTAAAACTCATGGTGCTGCTGATCCTAATGAACATGTTGGTTCAGAGCCAGCAGGTGCTACCATGGAAGAGCAAAGTATGGGTTGGAAAAACTCTTACGGAACAGGTAATGCTGGCGACACCATCACCAGCGGTATAGAAGGTGCTTGGACTACTACACCTACTAAATGGGGCAATAACTATTTCGAAAATCTTTTTGGTTTCGATTGGGAATTAGAAAAAGGTCCGGGTGGTGCACACCAATGGAAACCAAAAAATGGCGGAGGTGCAGGCAGTATTCCCGATGCATTTGATCCCAATAAAAAACATGCGCCATTTATGTTGACAACCGACATCGCTTTGAAAGTTGATCCAGCTTACGAAAAGGTTTCACGTCATTTCTTTGAAAATCCCGAGGAATTTGCGGACGCTTTCGCAAGAGCATGGTTTAAGTTAACTCACCGTGATATGGGTCCTCTTTCTCGTTATTTAGGTCCAGAAGTTCCTTCAGAAGAATTAATATGGCAAGATCCAGTTCCTGCAGTTACAGGTGAACTGATTAATGACGCAGATATTGCAGCTTTAAAAGCTAAAGTTTTGGCATCGGGTATTTCAGTTGCTCAATTGGTTTCTACTGCTTGGGCATCAGCTTCTACTTTCCGTGGATCAGATAAACGTGGAGGAGCAAATGGTGCTCGAATTCGTTTAGCGCCACAAAAGAACTGGGAAGTTAATCACCCAGGTCAATTAGCAGGTGTTTTATCTAAATTTGAAGCTATTCAAAATGAATTTAACAACGGCGGTAAGCAAGTTTCTATTGCAGATTTAATTGTATTGGCGGGTGCTGCTGGTATAGAAAAAGCAGCTAAAGATGCAGGTTTTGAGGTAAAAGTTCCTTTTAGCCCTGGTCGTACAGATGCTACCAACGAACAAACAGATGCAGATTCATTTGCGGTACTAGAGCCTATTGCTGATGGTTTCCGTAATTACGCAAAAGCCAATTTACCAGCAAAAACCGAAGAGTTTTTGGTGGATAAAGCGCAACTTTTAAACCTAACAGCACCAGAAATGACGGTTCTTGTGGGTGGAATGCGAGTATTGAATACCAATTTTGGTCATACTTTAAATGGGGTATTCACCAAACGTCCTGAGGTTTTAACGAACGATTATTTTGTCAATTTGTTAGATATGGGCACTACTTGGAAAGCAACTTCTGCAGCGCAGGATTTATTCGAAGGTCGTGACCGTAAAACTGGCGAGGTAAAATGGACAGGTTCTCGTGTTGATTTAATCTTTGGATCAAACTCTGAATTGAGAGCGATTGCCGAAGTTTACGGTTGTGAAGACGGACGTGAGAAATTTGTTCATGATTTTATTGCTGCTTGGAATAAAGTAATGAATGCAGATCGTTTTGATTTAGCTTAATCGCGATTAATTCGTTTCCTATAAATGAAGGTGGTTTTTGTAAAAAGAATCACCTTTTTTTGTGGGTTTATTTTTAGGCTTTTTATTCATTGATTATCAGATTTGAACTGGTGGAATCACTTTCTTTCGCTTTATTCTTCTTAAAAGATGATTGATTTTTAGCAACAAAAAAAGGCTGCCTATTACAAACAGCCTCCTTAGCATTGAAGCAAGAAAATACGGATGTTTGAACTTTTCATTGAGCCGCTGCTTCGCATCCTCCAGCAAGACAGGTTAATCATCCCAAATTGGAAAGATGGTGATGCCAATTTTTTTTGAGTTAGGCTTTTTAAAACCGACGTATAAACGTTAAAATTTTATCAGACGGTGATCGCCAAAATACTTTTCGGTTGGCTAAACCAACACCCTATTTTGACT
>JBKJLB010000294.1:0-5238 GCA_046597075.1 Pelobium sp. | reverse complement strand
CTTAATTCGAAATGTAGATGTGGACCAGAAGAGCCACCAGTATTACCTGACCATGCAATGATATCTCCTTTTTTTACTTGGATTTCAATCGGAAGCAAGTTGAAATCAGTGGTAAATGATTGTTCTTTGTATTGATGAAACCTAACGGATGATAATAGTTTATCATTAAACTTCTGTAGATGCCCGTAAACGCTGGTTATTCCGTTTGGGTGATTAATGTAGACTGCATTTCCAAAACCACCTATTTGAATTCTTAATCTCGATATAAATCCATCAGCGACAGCAAAAATTGGATAACCTTCGCGTTGATTTGTTTTGATATCAATTCCAGAATGAAAGTGATTTGGCCTGATTTCGCCAAAACCACCAGCCAAATAAAGCTTTATATCTAGAGGATTTATAAAATAATCAGCAGGAATAGCTGGTATTGTGTTCACTTGAGCTTTGGGAGAAAGAAATGAAGCAAGACAAATTAAAATAAGTAACGATCGTTTTATCACGAGTTTAAATTTTTTTGATGAAAATTAAATCTTTATTTTATCTCAAAATTTAGGAGTTCTTTGTCGTTCAAGTAAGCTTTTAGCTGATCCCCAATTTTAACCTGACTTACACCAGCAGGTGTACCCGTAAAAATTAAGTCTCCTTTCTTAAGCGTAAAAAACCGAGAGGCATATGCGATTATTTGGTCGAAGTTGAAAATCATATCACCTGTATTACCCTGTTGCTTTAACTCTTGGTTTACTAATAACTTAAAATCTAAGTTGTGTAAATCCTGAAACTCTAATTTTGAAATAAACTGACTAATTGGTGCCGAGTGGTCAAATGCTTTAGCAATTTCCCAAGGTAATCCCTTAGCCTTTTGTTCACTCTGCAAATCGCGAGCCGTAAAGTCAATACCTAGCCCAATTTCTTCATAATATTTAGACGCAAATTTTTCTTGTATAAATTTTCCTTCCTTACAAACTTTTAAAACAACTTCAATCTCGTGATGAATGTCATTGGAGAAATTAGGATGATAAAAAGGTTTGTTATCTTTTAAAACAGCTGTATCAGGCTTTAAAAATAAGACCGGATTTTGTGGTAGCGGATTGTTTAGCTCCTTAGCATGTTCAGCATAATTTCTACCTATCGCTATGATTTTCATTTATGATGGATTTTGGAAATAAAAAAGCCCTGATGGGAACCAACAGGGCTTTAAATATATTTTAATTTATTATAAAACTGATATTCTTTTAATGATAGAATCAGAATCGGTAGTTAATCTGACGAAATAAAAACCACTATTCAATTTAGAATCTAAATAAAAGGTGTTTGATTGTTCACCAGCACCGACTTTTTTAGATAATAGAAGCAAAACTTCATTTCCCAATACATCCAACACTTTAATGTTAACGTTGGTTTCTTTTTTCAAAGTGTAGGAAAGGTTAATCTGGTCTGAAACCGGATTAGGATAAATCTTTATATTATCAATAGGCTTTAACTGATCAACAGAAGAGCTAGATAAGTTTTTAACCGATTTTAAGATATCATTTTTGTTAACTGGCAAACTAGATTTAATAGAGGCCATTTTAAACATAAATGATTCAAAATCATTTGGAATCACATTATTAAATACTGGGCGGTTTGGTCTGCTATCAGTTAATTTTATTGATGATCTTTTGGTGGTATCAGATGAAATAATATGATTACCCATAGCAAGTACACTTGTCACAAAACAGGTGACAAAGAGTAGCATTCCAATCGATATTTTTATTATTTTATTATTCATCTCGTGTACAACAAAAGTATATATAAATTTTTTAATAATTGAAAGTATAAACGGTTTAAATAGCAGTTTTAACAAAATTTAACAACTTAATTTACGTCGATTTTAATTCATTAGATTTGTACGTAAAGAAATCAAATAAGTTATGTTTATAAATAGGTTGATTTACTTACTTTTGCGTTCTTTAATTATACCAGCGTGTCTGATCACAAAAATATCAACAAATTATCCGCAGCCGGCGTCCTCATTAGTTTAGGAATCATTTACGGTGATATTGGAACTTCTCCATTGTATGTTTTCAAAGCCATTATAGGTAATCAAACCATCTCTCAAAGTTTAATTCTTGGGGGATTAAGCTGTATTTTCTGGACTTTAACATTGCAAACCACCATAAAGTATGTTTTAATAACGCTTAAAGCGGATAACAAAGGCGAAGGTGGAATATTTTCTTTGTACTCTTTAGTTAAGCGTAAAGCAAAATGGCTCATTATTCCGGCAATTATTGGAGGTTGCGCTTTACTAGCAGATGGAATAATTACTCCGCCAATTACCATTTCATCCGCTATAGAAGGTTTGCAAATTTATAATCCTGATTTACAAACCGTACCAATTGTTATAGCAATTATTACCCTTTTGTTTGTTATTCAGCAATTCGGTACCTCTTTCGTGGGTAAAGCTTTTGGTCCAATAATGCTCATTTGGTTTACCATGATGGGGGTTTTAGGAATGTCTTTTATTTATCAATACCCAGAAATTTTAAGAGCAATTAATCCTTACTATGGGATTCACTTACTAATGTCTAATCCAAGTGCACTGGGGATTTTAGGAGCAGTATTTTTATGTACAACAGGGGCTGAAGCCTTATACTCTGATTTAGGACATTGTGGACGTTCTAATATTAGAATCAGTTGGATTTATGTTAAATCATGCTTATTGCTTAACTATTTTGGTCAGGGTGTTTATTTATGGAATATCCAAAATGAATTATTGGACGATAGAAATCCATTTTACAGAATGATGCCAGAATGGTTTTTGATATTTGGTATTTCTATAGCAACAGTAGCGGCAATTATTGCCAGTCAGGCTTTAATTTCAGGGTCATTCACTTTGATATCCGAAGCAGTAAGACTTAATATTTGGCCAAAAGTAAGAATCAATTATCCCTCAAACGAAAAAGGACAATTGTATGTTCCTAGTATGAATTGGCTACTTTGGGCTGGCTGCTTAGGCGTTGTTTGGTTGTTTGAAAGGTCAGAGAAAATGGAAGCAGCTTATGGTTTATCCATCACCATAGCCATGTTGATGACTACAATATTGGTTTCTGTTTATCTTAAAAAGAAAAAATATCCCAACTACCTAATTGCTGTTTTTCTTGCCGTATATATCTCTATAGAAATGGTTTTCTTTATTGGTAATATCACTAAATTCTTACATGGTGGTTGGTTTACTGTATTAATCGGCTCAATATTGTTTTGTGTAATGTGGGCTTGGTTTAATGCCAGAAGAATTAAGAATAGGTATGTAAAATTTGTAGAAATAGAACAGTACTACGATGTTATAAAAGCGTTGAGCGAGGATGAAAGCGTACCTAAATATGCTTCGCAATTGGTGTATTTAACTAGCGCTAATTTTGCTTCAGAAATTGAGTCTAAGATAGTTTACTCGATACTACAAAAGAAACCTAAAAGAGCAGATGTTTATTGGCTGGTACATGTTGATGTAGTGGACGAACCTTACAGATGCGATTATAAAATTGATCATTTGATTGATAAAAAGTTGATCAGAATTGACTTTAAGTTAGGGTTTAGAATTGAGCAAAAAATATCTGTGTTGTTTAGAAAAGTAGTAGAAGACTTAGTGAAAACCGATGAAGTAGATATCACTAGCCATTACGAATCCTTACATAAATTTAATATCGTAGGCGATTTTAGATTTGTGGTTTTAGAGAAAATCCTGTCAAGGTCTAACAACTTGTCGTTCTTCGAAAAAGTAACACTTGATTTTTATTTCTTACTAAAGCACTTGAGCTTATCAGAAGAAAAAGGTTTTGGTTTAGATTTAAGCTTTGTGACCTTAGAAAAAGTTCCGTTAATGGTAACTGAAAATGAAAAGGTTAATCTAGTACGGATTGATGCTTAAGAAATTAATATTCAACAAAAAGCCCGATTGGATTTTCCAATCGGGCTTTTTTTTATAAATAGCATTTGGATATTATGCTGTCTGATCTTCTTCGTTCAAACGGCTATTTTTATAGCTGTAGGTAAAATAAATTACTAAACCTATTCCTAACCAAATCAAAAATCTTAACCAATTGGTATAGCCTAATTCGGTCATTAAATAAGAGCAGCTTAATAATCCTAAAACAGGAATTAAGGATAAATTCTTAATAAAAGAAGTAATAGATATAGCAATTACCAATATGATGAACAAATATAAAGGTAGTTTCTCTCTAACAATTTCCCACCCTTGGCTAAAATCGAAGATAGAGGCGATTCCTTTATAAAAGAATACAAAACCTACGATTGCTAAAATAGGTACAATAAATTTCCCGTTGATATAAGGCATTTTAAATCGCTTTCTGCCATCATTTGCAAACTCATCTGGAGGCAATAGTAAAACTCCACTACAAACCAATACAAAAGCAAACAACGTTCCAATACTGGTTAAGTCGGTTACTTCTGTCAAGTTCATAAACAAAGCAGGAATTGCCACCACAAAACCTGTCACAATAGTTGCAAAAGAAGGTGTTTTATATTTTGGATGAATCCTTGAAAAAGCTTTAGGTAATAGTCCATCACGGCTCATACTCATCCAAATTCTTGGTTGTCCCATTTGGAAAATTAATAAAACGCTGGCGGTGGCAATTACGGCACTAATGGAAATCACATAACTTATTTTATTTAAGCCCACTCTTTCGAAAACGAAAGCCAAAGGATCGGCCACCGCTAATTCGCTATAGTTTACCATTCCGGTTAAAACCAAGGCTACCAGAATGTATAAAACTGTACAAATAATCAAAGAATAAATCATTCCTCTAGGTAAATCTTTCTGTGGATTTTCACACTCTTCGGCAGTGGTAGAAATGGCATCAAAACCAATATAGGCAAAGAAAACACCTGATACGCCTTTCATCATCCCACTAAAACCATTTGGTAAAAATGGATGCCAATTAGCTGGTGTAACATAAAAGAAACCAATAACAATAACCGCAATAACTACGCAAACTTTTAGAATCACCATCGCATTTGTTGCTTTTTTTGTTTCTTTAATGCCAATATAAACCAACCAAGTAATCAAAAAAACAATCATTAAAGCGGGTAAATCTGCTATAATTTTTAGGCCACCAATGGCTGGTGCGGTTGTCCATGCCTGTGCGGCATTAATGACATTGCTACTTAAACCATCCAAAGAACCGCCCGCAGCTACTACTGTTTCGTTAGCTTTATAGGCAGACAGGTAATCCATGGTTAAAT
>JBKJLB010000148.1:0-5092 GCA_046597075.1 Pelobium sp. | reverse complement strand
CCAAAATATAAACTTTCTATTAAAGCCAATCCAAAAGGCTCATGCCAAAGCACAGGAAAAATCAATCCTTTAGATTGATTAAGATATTTCGATTTTTCTTGGTTGTCAATCATTCCTTTAAATGAAACATGAGCATCGAAAGTAAAACGCCACCCCATTTTAAAATTAAAACGATAACCACCTAAAACATTTAATTTTTCTTTAGCAATTTTTGTTATTCTAAAAGCGCCTTTTACATTTTTAACTTTCCATGACGCATTACCCAAAAAATGAAAGCTATTTCTTTTTCGATTAAAATCTGGTTTTAGATAGTTACTCCAATCCAAACCATTATGGACAAAGGATTGAGAGCCATACCTTTCGGCTAAATTGTTACTTACAAAAACCGACTGAATATCTTGTGTTTGACCGTAAGGTGCATTTCCGTGTACAGTAACCAAATAAGGTTTCTCCACATCATGGTTTAACCTAAAATTCAAATGAACCAAATCGGCGTCCTCGGGTATCTGACTATTCAAACTGACATCCTTCTTTAAGTAGATGACTTTTGCAAAATCACATGTTGATCCCTCGGCAACCAGAAAGGTTATTCTATGACCTTTATTTATCAACGCTTTACCTAAATCCCAAACCACACGTTCTGTACCGCCATATTTCAATGCTGGTATTTTCGAATCAAGCTCGATAACAATATGTAATTTTTTATTCAGAATATGCATGTCTGATCGCAGGACGAAGGTTATATGCAGAAGCCATCACCTCTCCGTAAGCGCCAGCTGTTCTTAGTGCTATCAAGTCTCCCCTTTTAGTTTCAGGTAATTGAACTTCCTTTCCAAAACAATCTGATGACTCACAAATTGGACCTACTACGTCATAGTTGAATGTTGAAAGTTGAGGGTTAAAAGTTTCAAGTTCGTCAACTTTCAACTTTTTACTTTTCATTTCAAACTCTAATTGAGTAATATTATCGATCTGATGATAGGCCTGATACAAAGCTGGGCGCATTAATTCTGTCATACCCGCATCAATAATTACAAAATTCTTCTTAATACCATGCTTTACATATAAAACCTTAGAAATTAAGCTACTACATTGCGCAACTAAAGCTCTACCCAGTTCAAAATGAACTTCTTGATAAGGTTTAATGGTGAGAAAATCAGCAAAAATTTTAAAATAACTTTCAAAATCTACAATAGCATTTTCATCCGGATTTTGATAATCTACCCCTAAACCTCCCCCAACATTTAATATTTTAACGGGCATTCCTCTTTCCTCAAACCATTGTTGCATTTCATTCACCTTTATACAAAGGCTTTTAAAAACATTCATATCCGTAATTTGGGAACCTACATGAAAATGAATACCTAAAAATTCAAGGTTTTTACATCTTTTTAATGTTTCCAAAACTTTGGGTAAATCCCAAGAATTAATCCCAAACTTATTCTCATCTAAACCGGTAGTAATGTAATGGTGAGTATGCGCATCCACATTGGGGTTAATTCTAATGGCTACAGCAGCAATTTTACCTTTCGCTTGTGCCAACTCATTTATCACCTCTAATTCCTGAACAGACTCTGCATTAAAAGAAAAAATATCTTGATCCAAAGCATAATTAATTTCTGCATCAGACTTTCCTACACCTGCAAAAACAATTTGCTTTTTATCAAAGCCTGTTTCAATAGCTCGCTGCACTTCGCCGCCTGATACACAATCAGCTCCAAATCCTTTAGACTGAATTAAACCTAAAACTCGCTCATTAAAATTGGCTTTAAGCGCATAATGCACATGAAAATTGAAAGCATCTGCTGCAGCTTTACAGCTATTCAATGTTTCTTTCAGTAAACCTAAATCATAATAATAAAATGGGGTTTCTTTATTTTCAAAAGAAGCTATGATTTCTTTATTAAACATTTTCCTCATCACTAATCAAATAAACGGTTATGTAAACTTCTTAAGGCCTCAACTTTATCTTCTGTTTTAATTAAAAATGATAGGTTGTGCTCACTACCGCCATAAGAAATCATCCTTAAAGGAATATGTTTGATAGATTCTAGAATTCTTGCACCAAAACCGTGTGAACTTGCCGATAAGTCACCAACAACACACACAATAGTTTGATTTACATCGACATCAACCACCCCAAAATCACTTAATTCTTTGGTAATCTCTCCTAAATACTTAGTATCATCAATGGTCACAGAAACTGCAACTTCAGATGTAGTAATCATATCTATAGGCGTTTTATAGCGCTCAAAAACCTCAAAAACACGACGTAGAAAACCATATGCCAAAAGCATACGACTACTTTGAATTTTAATGGCTGTAATACCATCTTTAGCAGCAATAGATTTAATTTTTCCTTTTTCGCTTTCGCTGGATATTAAAGTACCAAAAGCCGCAGGCTCCATTGTATTTAACAAACGTACCGGAATCTTATACTTCTGAGCAGGGAAAACTGATTGCGGATGCAAAATCTTTGCACCAAAATAAGCCAACTCGGCTGCTTCATCAAAAGAAAGATTTGCGATTGGTTTAGTTCCTTTAACAATTCTTGGATCATTATTGTGCATACCATCAATGTCTGTCCATATTTGAACCTCCTCAGAACGTATTCCAGCACCAATTAATGACGCCGTATAATCACTACCGCCTCGGCGTAAATTATCAATCTCGCCAAATGAATTTCTACAGATATATCCTTGAGTAATAAAAAGGTTAATATCAGGAGCAGCAGCATCTAATAAAGGCTGAATTTTTTCAGTGATATAATCTACAATTGGCTCATTATCTGCATCAATTTTCATAAAATCTAAAGCAGGTAATAAAACCGAAGAAACGCCAATTTCTTTTAGATAAACATGATAAAGTGTTGTAGAAAGCAATTCGCCTTGGGCTACAATTACTTTATCCTCAATTGCTGTGAATAAGTCATTAGAAAAGGCAAACAACAAATCAAAATGATAACCAATCACTTCTTTGGCTTGCTCGCGATACTCGGCATTAGTAAAAAGCTCGGTAATAAAGTCCTCGTATTTATTTTTTAAGGCTTTAATCAAAAGGTTGGCTTTTGGTTTGTCGGACGCTAAATACGCCTGACCTATTTCTACTAAGCTATTGGTTGTACCAGACACAGCCGATAAAACCACAATTTGCCTTTCATTGGGGTTGATAATATCCAGTAGTTTTTTCATCCTTTCTGGACTGCCTACCGATGTACCTCCAAATTTTAAAACCTTCATTTTTAATAATTTTGAGTGCTTTTTATACTAATTTCTAAAAACGGCTAAAAATAGATAAATCTAAGAGATATACTAAGTCTTATTTTAAATTTATTTATCTATTAACAATATTTAACTGCATTTTTATTTTCAACTTTTCATCAATATGTTAACTTTGATAACCTAAATAAATCCTAAAGGAAATGCAAGAATTAGAAAAAGCTACCGCAGATAAAGTAAATGAATGGTTAACCGGAAATTATGATGCCGAAACCAAAGCAGAAATTCAAAAACTAGTTGATAGTAAATCTTATACCGAATTAACAGATGCTTTCTATAGAGATTTAGAATTTGGAACTGGTGGTTTGCGTGGCATTATGGGGGCTGGCTCCAATCGTGTAAATAAATATACCATTGGTGCAGCTACACAGGGCTTGGCTAATTACCTTAAAAATAAATATCCTGGAGAAAAAATAAAAGTAGCCATTGCACACGACAGTCGTAATAACTCTGATGTTTTAGGAAAAATTACTGCAGATGTTTTCTCGGCAAATGATATCCATGTGTATTTTTTCAAAGCGCTACGTCCAACGCCTGAACTGTCTTTCGCAGTACGCGAATTAGGTTGTAAAAGTGGCGTAATGTTAACAGCATCCCATAACCCAAAAGAATATAACGGATACAAAGCGTATGGAGCTGACGGTGGACAATTTGTAGCACCTGATGATAAATTAGTAATGCAGGAAGTCGCAAAAGTTGCTTCGGTGGACGATATTAATTTTATAGCTAAACCAGAAAACATCACTTTAATTGGCGAAGAAATTGATGCTGATTATCTTAATAAAATCACTTCATTATCTGTGTCTCCTGATGCCATTAAGCGACAAAAAGATCTAAAAATAGTTTATTCTCCTATTCACGGTACTGGAATAACTTTAGTTCCAAAAGCATTAGAAATGTTTGGTTTCGAAAATGTGATTTTAGTGGACGAACAAACCACGCCTGATGGAAACTTCCCAACAGTTGTTTATCCAAATCCAGAAGAAAAAGAAGCTTTAACCCTTGCGCTTAAAAAAGCGAAAGAGGTAGATGCTGATTTAGTTTTAGCCACCGACCCTGATGCCGACCGTGTGGGTATTGCAGTAAAAAACAATAATGGAGAGTTTGTTCTTTTAAATGGCAACCAAACTGGCTCTCTTTTGGTGAATTATATGTTAGAAGCTTGGGAAAAAGAAGGGAAATTCACTGGTAAAGAATATGTAATTAAAACCATTGTAACCACTTACCTAATTGATAAAATTGCGGCAAGTAAAAATGTGACTTGCTATAATACTTTAACTGGCTTTAAGTTTATCGGTCAAATCATGACCGAAAAGCAAGGGAAAGAAACCTTTATTGTGGGTGGTGAAGAAAGTTATGGTTATTTGGTGGGTGAATTTGTAAGGGATAAAGATGCAGTAGTTTCTGCCGCTTTTATTGCCGAAATGACGGCGTTCTACAAAGACCAAGGAAGTAGTTTATACAATGCCATGATTGATATGTACGTTAAATATGGTTTTTATAAAGAGAAATTAGTTTCAATTACCAAAAAAGGGAAAGCCGGAGCAGAAGAAATTGTAGCCATGATGGAACGTTTTAGAACCAATCCACCAGCAAGTTTAGCAGGCTCTAAAGTGGTAACGTTAAAGGATTATGCGCTGCAAAAAGAAACTGACCTACTAACAAATACAACTGTCGCATTAAACTTTCCAAAATCTGATGTTTTACAATTTATCACAGCAGATGGCGATATCATCTCTGCTCGCCCAAGTGGTACAGAACCTAAAATAAAATTCTATTGCAGTGTTAAAGCGCCTTTAGCTTCCAAAGCTGAC
>JBKJLB010000103.1:0-5428 GCA_046597075.1 Pelobium sp. | reverse complement strand
TATCGAGATTTTTTCTTGCTAAACTTCCTAGTTTAGTATAATAAATTGTTAGTGAGGGTTGTTGAATATTAATATCTCTAATCACCAACTTTCTTTCTTTGTAAACCTTTAATGGATTCACACGTTGCAAAATCAATTTTTGTACTTCTAAATCAATAATGTTTTCGGGTGCACTACCATTATTAATCATTTTTTGGTAAACAGCTAAATCAGGAGTAATTGAAATACTATCAACCTGTACTCCGCCAGTTATAATATTTACTCTTATATCTTTAAATTTTACAATATATAGGCTATCAGATGCATCCAAAATCGTGTTTTGGATAGCTTCTCTTAAAAGTGGTTTCCATTGACGATTAACATACCAAGCTATGGCTGCTAAAAATAAAAACACGACAGTAAAAATCCCTAATATCCATTTTAGAACTTTATGTTTTTTCTTAGGGGGTTTTTCGATATCCATTTTTTAAATATAAGCATTTCATCTATCCAAATATTCAGCCAAAGAAATTATATCTTGATTTAATGTCTCAAGTCTATCCCCGAAAAATAATTGAAGTTTTATACTTTACAAATCACAATCCTTGCTTTAATGTTTCAAACCTTTTCACACTTAGACGAGAACTAATGTATGATGCTATTAAAGAAATAACAAAAACAGTCAGAAACACTAGACCAAAATCTAACAATTTTAGAGTCATGGGGTACGCACTTATTACCATATTTCCTTCAGACATGGTGATAAAACCATAGCTAATTTGTAGCCAACAAAATATGCCCCCTAAAGTTAAACCCAATAAACAACCAATAAAAGAAATCATTAATCCTTCTAGTAAAAATATTTGTCTGATGATAGATTTATCGGCTCCCAAACTATTTAAAACGGCTATATCTTTTTGTTTATCAATCACCAACATGGTCAATGAACCAACAATATTAAAAGTTGCAATGAGCAGTACAAATGTAAGAATGAGATAAACAGCCCATTTTTCTGAGTTTAGTATTTTATAAAGTAGCGCATTTTGTTGGATCCGGTCTTTAACAATAAAATCAGCTCCAAGTTTATTTTGAAGCTCACTTTTCACTGCATTAGATTGATCAGGATTTTTTAAAATCACTTCTGCTGCGCTGATATTTTTAGGCTCACCTAATAATGCTCTAGCGGTTTTTATCGGAATGATAACTTGATTGTCTGATTCTTGATTAGACTCAAAAACACCTACTGGTTGTAGGTATCGGGATACAAATTCATCTGTTGGCATAAATGCAGATGACGTTCTTTTGTTAGGAGAATAAATCTCTAACAAACTTTCTTGATTATTGATATTTATACCAAGTGTGTATTGAACGGCTGAACCTACTACCGCATAATCTTTAACACCATCATTTAAAATAAATTCGCCTTGTATCAAGCTAGAATCTAATTGTTCGTTTTCTAGAAAAGCCCTGCTTACACCTTTTATAACCCCAATAAACTGTTGACTTCCGTATCTTAATAATGCTTTTTCTTGTAATACTTCCGTGTAATTCGCAACGCGATTATCTTTTTTGAAATTAAGCAGAACCGTATTATTAGGGTTGAAGGTTTTACCATTTACAGGTTCTATTCTTAAATCCGGAGCTAAGGTATTAGACAAAGAAATAACTAAGGTTTCTAAGCCATTAAAAGCCGAAAGAATAACAATTAATGCAGCACTTCCGATAAAAACTCCAAGCATAGAAATACCCGAAATAATATTAATAGCATTGGTAGACTTTTTAGAAAAAAGATACCTTTTAGCTATATAGAAAGCCGTGTTCATTCCTAAGAATTAAAAAACGGGTTAAAAGATTTTTCGAATTCTATAGTGGTAAACGGACCATGACCGGGATAAACTTTTACATGATCAGGCAGGGTAAATAATTGATTTTTAATACTATTTATTAACGTTTGGTGATTTCCGCCTGGTAAATCAGTACGGCCGATACTTCCTTTAAAAAGCACATCTCCGCCAATTACAAGGGCTTCGGCTTTATTGTAAAAACAAAGGTGAGCTGGCGAATGACCTGGTGCGAAAATGATTTCTAAAACAGTTTTTCCAAAGTTAATAGCACCACTTTCTGATAAAAACACTTCTGGATCAGGAGAAAGCTCGTATTTAATACCTTGCTGAGGAGCGTAAGACGGAACGGCGTGTAAAAGCTGTAATTCTCCTTTATGAAATTGCGGTTTTAAACCATATTGATCATGAATAAACTTATTTCCTAAAACATGGTCGATATGGCAATGCGTGTTGAGTAAAAGAACTGGGTTTAAATGGTTCTCTTTTATAAAGTTTACCACTGCATTTTGCTCGGCAGCAGTATACATGCCAGGGTCTATAATTACACATTCTTTAGTTTCGTCCCAAAGAATATATGTGTTTTCCTGGTAAGGGTTATTAATTAAAACTTTTAAATTCATCATTTTTGTAAAATCCAACTGGCTAAATCATCAACAACTGGTTGATCTACATGTAAAGGCTCTTGATACTGCTGCGTGTTCCCCTTCTCGTTTACAAACGAAAATAAATGGTTAACCATTGGATAAATTTTAGAATCAACCATCTTCTTTCCTTTAAGCCCGCTGGTCCATAAATAATAATCTTGCAAGGTAACTTGAAAATCATTTCCGCCTTGAATAATAAATATTCTTGTATTTAGCTTTTTTGCGATTTCAATTTGATTCATTGCGTTTAAATCTGCCCAATAAGAAGCTGGTAAGCCTAAAATAACGGAGTCTTGGGCGATGCTAGTTTTGGAAATCGTTTTTGAGGAATTAAGTTCCTTAGTTATTTGATCTAATGCTACTTTGCCTGCTTTCGTGGTATCGTCAGACAATTTTAAAAAGTAGTTATTTTGCTCAATAGATAAATCTTGTAGTTTTCTTGCTGGTGCAGCAGCTAAAATAATTCCCTTTAAAAACGTCTCTTGAGAGGCTATTTTAGGAGCTAACATTCCGCCTAAACTATGTCCAAATAAATAAACTTTTTGAGAATCAACTTGCGAAACTTTTTTGGAGTAATTTAAAACTGCAATAGCGTCATCAGTAACTTCTTCTTTAGTAGTAAATGCGCCTTTAAATTCACCAGCATAAATTGCGGTTCTTTTTACATATCTAATAGAAGCAACGCCTTTAGAAGCTAAACCCACAGCCAAATCTTTAAAAGGTTTTTGCGCCCCAACACTTTCATCCATATCGGCAGGTCCCGAACCATGAACGAAAACTACAATAGGTACATTTACACTATCTTTTGGCATGGTAAGCATGGCTGGTAAACTATGTTCGCCAGATGGAATGTTAATTAACTTTTCGGTGTATTTGGTGGTATCAGCATAAATAGGAAGTTTATAACTATTTGATGCCTGTTTAGGTAAAATGAAAAAGCCTACTAATTTTTGGCTTTCATTAAAAACAAATTGAAAAGACTGGGTATCATTAGTAAACTTACATTTCAAAATCACAATTTGAAATTCACCCTGAACCTTATTCTGGGCACCATCAACAGATTCAAACTTTCCTAAAGAATTTTGCATCTGTGTCCACATTTTCTCCAAATTCTCTGGTGACACCTTATCTTTTACAGAAGCATCAAAAAAGTCTTGTGCTTTGGTATATTCCTTTAAATCAAGCGTATCAAAAAATGAATTTGCAGTGTTTATATAGGCTAAAATGTTTTGTGCCAGAGCTGCAGTTCCAATTAACAATAACACAATTAAGATTCTGAACTTTTTCATTTTGTTGTTTATAATTTACCTGAATTTAATTTTTCCAGGTTAAGGTTTTAATCATTTTGTCGATATCGGTTTTAATAAAATCAACTACAGGTTGGATAGAATCTACTTGAGGTTTCTCATTAAAATATAAAGCTCCTCTAAGAAAGTGTTTAACGCTATCTGTTAAATAAAATTCTGTTGATGATGCTGTATTACCATCTATGGTATAAAAAACACCATAAATATTTCTTTCTGGGACACTAATTTTCCCTTCATCTATTCCTGTTGCTTTAACAGTGTGTTTAAAAGCCAATTTTCTTGAATCCTCTACCAGTTTATCTAACTCAACTTTAGTATCCATGGTGTAATAGCTGATGTGCAACTTTGCATTAAATTGAGGAAATGTCAAATTATACCAATTTGGATGGTCTCCATCAGCACTATCTAAATACATTTTGGCATAATCTGGATAATCGAAACTATAAAAAGGATTGTCTTTAAATGTCTGATATTTTTTTTCAGGAAACTCTATTCTGAAGTATCCTCTTGGCTTTGGCGCATAATCAGAACTGCTACTGCAAGCCGTTATGAAGAGCAAAGAGAATAAGATCAGAAAAATATATTTCATGGGTTTAAGGTATAAAATTTTATGCATTATTGGGTTCTATCCTACCTTAAAACCTATTTAAATCTAGCTATTCCAAATTTCCCAAGACTTATCTGCTTGAAGTTGGAGCATCTCGGCGCCATTTTTAATTTTAGCACCATTTTCTTTACCTTTTCTTAGAAAAAGACTTTCTTCTGGATTGTAAATTAAATCATAAAGAAGGTGCTTACTTGTTAAATGTTGGTACGGAATGTCTGCACATTCATCTGTATTTGGGAAAGAGCCAAGAGGAGTGGTATTAATGATGATTTGATAATCCTGCATTGTTTTCTTATTCAGGTCTTTGTAATCATACATTCCTTTTACAGGTCTTCTACTTACAAATTTATAATCAATCTTTAGCGTTTCTAACACGTACTTAACAGCTCTTGCTGCCCCCCCATTACCAAGAATTAATGCTTTTTTATGATGACTTTCTATTAATGGTTCCAAAGATTTTTCAAAACCATAAGCATCAGTATTATAACCAATCAGTTTAGGTTTATGAGCATTAAGAGTGCAAAGTTCGCCAGTAAACAAGGCTCCAATAGAATGATGATGAGTTACTTTTATGCAATTTACTGCACCAATATCATGCGCTACTTTATCTACTTTATCCAGATAAAACATCACCCCAATTTTATGTGGAATAGTTACGTTTAACCCGCATAAATCTTTTTCGTTTTCTAAAAGTTTAGGTAAATCACTCAAGAGTTGAATAGGGAAAAGTTGATAGATACAATCTGCCAACTTTTCTTTATTAAATTTTTCTGTGAAATATTTTTCAGAGAAGGAATGCCCTAAAGGATAACCTATTAATCCAAATTTTTTCATCACCAAAACACACACTGACTTTTTAGAAAAGTCTAGTCTTCTTTAATCAAATTTCAAAAAATGGTTAAAAGTATCGCCACGCAAACCTAATCTAATGGTTTCTAATGGGATTACTTCTGCAGGAGCTATGTTACCTAAATTAACATTAGAGCCTATTAATTCTATAAACCAAACTTGTTGCGCTTTTTGAGGAGCTTCCCAAATAATGGTCTC
>JBKJLB010000009.1:0-5464 GCA_046597075.1 Pelobium sp. | reverse complement strand
AAGGCGAATGAAAGCACAACATGAGCCCATTTTAATAGATTTTGAGGGTAAGCCGAGTTATTATAAAGTATATTATAAGGATAGCGATTTACTAACTCAGCTCAGACACTTTCCATATATTCAACTTACCGTTATTGCGGTCTTCCTATTTATTGCATATTACTCCTTTAGTTCAGCTCGGCGATCAGAACAAAACCAAGTTTGGGTTGGCTTAGCCAAAGAAACAGCGCATCAATTGGGAACGCCAATTTCATCATTAATGGCATGGACAGAACTACTTAAAGATAAATTTAATGCAGAAGAAGATCCTCTGATCCTGCAAATGGAAAATGACGTGAAGCGATTGGAAATAGTAGCAGACCGATTCTCTAAAATCGGCTCAAAGCCAGTTCTTACCAGCCATTCTGTTCATCAGGTGGTGACCGAATTTGTTGATTACTTTAAAGTGAGGGTGAGTGACAAAATTCAATTCAGCATTAGTGGTGATGAAAATCAGGAAGCGTTTTTAAATATTCAATTATTTGATTGGGTCATAGAGAATATTTTGAAAAATGCAGTTAACGCTATTGAGGGGGAAGGTAGAATTTCTATCAATATTGAAGAAAATATTGTAAAAGAGCAGATATTTGTAGATATTACCGACACTGGCAAGGGTATACCTCGGTCAAAATTCGACGCTATTTTTCAACCTGGTTTTACCACACGTAAAAGAGGCTGGGGCTTAGGACTTTCTCTTACCAAAAGAATTATAGAAAATTATCACAGCGGACAAATATTTGTAAAAGAATCTGAAATTGGGAAAGGAACCACTTTCAGGATCATCATTAAAAGTAGTTTAAATTATGTACCAACCCTTAACTAACGAATACAACCCATTTTACGAAGGATATATCCAATTAGCTTCAGCAGGAAATCAACCTATTTTAAAACGGCTAAAGTCACAATTAAATGGTATTGACGATTTTTTAGCAGATATCCCTGCAAAGAAATATGATTACGCTTACGCTGACGGTAAATGGACCGTTAAACAAGTGATTTCTCATTTGATTGATACGGAAAGAGTAATGACTTACCGAGCAATGCGGATTGCCAGGAATGATCAAACTGATTTACCAGGATACGATCAAGATGCCATTGTAGCTCATACAGATATTGATAAATATTCTTACGAAGATTTAGTGGATGAGCTGGTGATGCTACGTCAAGCGAATCTATTTTTCTTCAAATGTTTAACAGACGAGGATATGAGAAAGAAAGGAACTGCAAGCGGAAATGTAGTATCTGTAGGTGCTTTACTCTTTATTATTTACGGACATATAGAGCACCATTTCAATATTTTAAAAGAAAAATACTTAAAAAAATGATCTGGTTTTCTAAACCCGATTTAGTAGAACTAAACGGAAGACCAAAAAATCATATTGGTGCATTATTAGGTATCGAATTTACCGAAATTGGAGATGACTACATCAAAGGAAGAATGCCCGTTGATGAAAGAACCTGCCAGCCCTATGGAATTTTACATGGTGGAGCTTCAGTAGTGTTAACAGAAACTTTAGGAAGTGTTGCCAGTAATTTGGTGTTAAATCCCGAAAGAAACATGGGGGTAGGTTTAGAAGTGAATGCTAATCATTTGCGTCCTATTAAAGAAGGGTGGGTTACCGGAATTTGTACGCCAATCCACATTGGGGGTAAAACCCATATTTGGGATATTAAATTATATAACGATGCAGGGAAGATCACTTGCATCAGTCGCTTAACTGTTGCGGTAGTTCCAGCAATTATTAAATAAAAAAATCCTCCACGAATCTCGTGGAGGATTTTTTTATTATGTTTTAATTAAACTACTTATTTAAAGTTTCTTTCTTTTCGATAAGGTAAGAGGTAAATAAACCTAACCCTCCAAATATGGCAATTAATGAGAAATAGATAGGAACATTTTGGCCATTATTTCCCCACTCATCTGCAGTTACTTTAAATACTGTATGGTCTAAAGTAAAGGCTAAAAATAAGCCTACACCTGCACCTATCAATAATAAACCCCATTTTAATACTGCATAAGGTTGTGCTTGGCTTTTTCTCATTCCAGGATCTAAGCCTTTTTCAATCATGGCCATTCTTTCTTTGTTACTCATGTACCTTAATCCAAATATCACTGCAAATGTGCTGATGAAAAGGGTAATTGGGACTAATACTTCTGCTGCATTATTCATTTTTATAATTTTTTAGTGGTTAACAATATTTTAAAATTTCAATCAATTTAAATGATATATCAGCTATGACTACATGATTTTCAAACAGGTTACACTTTGATATAATTTTTTATTAAGCCTACAGAAACATGTATGAAAGTACTGATTAGTGTATATGTGTAGTATAAATTAATGCTGATATACTATTTGTGAATCCTTGTATTAGGGATAAGATAGTGAGGGTTCTTAAAAATTCACAACTAAGTCCCAAAGAGATTTGGAAACCTATCTAACCCACAGCTAATTCTATATCTGGGGAATGCCTAAAAATAATTAACTTTAAATGGTAAACCCATGTAACCTAAAACTAATTGCGGTAGTCATAAAGGTATCGATGCAAAATAAAAGTTCCGATATAGAAATTATAGATGCGATACTGGCAGGTAATCAATCGGCTTATGCCGAATTGGTGAAAAGAAATCAGCGCTATGTATTTACTTTAGCTTTGCGGTTTACCCGTAGCCGGGAGGATGCCGAGGAAGTGGCACAGGATACTTTTGTGAAAGCTTATCGTTCTTTGGCTTCGTACCAAAGATCTGCAAAGTTTAGTACTTGGTTGTATACTATTGTTTACAATACAGCCATGACTTATCTTCGTAAAAAGAGATTGGATACCAGCTCTATTGATGATGAAGGAAACGGTATTCAGTTAGAAAGCTACGGGTCGATGAGTGAGGATTTAAGCGTAGAGCGAAAATCAAGAAGTTTTTATGTAAATAAGGCCATCGAGAATTTGCTGCCAGATGATGCAACAATAATTAATCTTTTTTATCAGGGAGAGCAATCATTGGAAGAAATAGCGAAGGTAATGGGAATGGAAGCAAATACAGTAAAAGTTAAATTACATCGGGCAAGACAAAGATTAAAAAACCAACTAGAAATTATTTTAGGTGGAGAAATAAAGGAGTTATTATGAACATGATAGAAGAAAGAATTTGGGATTATTTGGATGGTCTTTCCTCTTTAGAAGAGCAAGAGATCATCACTAATTTAATAGCTAATGACCCTATTTATAAAGAAAAATATCAGGAGTTATTGGCTATTCAAAAAGATATACAACTTTTAGAGTTGGATGAGCCTTCCATGTCTTTTACCAATAAGGTGATGGATAAGGTAGCTTTTCAAAGTAAACCGCTATCCGCCAAAGCAATGATTGATAAAAGAATCATCTACGGGATATCTGCTGTACTTGGTGTCTTACTTTTAGCATGTTTGGCCATAGCTTTTAAAGGAATTGATTGGTCATTATCGGCAACTGTACCCGTAAAATTCAATTTGGATCAGTTTACCAGTCAGTTTAAATTATCATCAGAAGCTAGGAAGTTATTTTTATATGGCTTTTTAATGTTTGATACTATTGCAGCTTTAATGGTGATGGATAAGTATTTAAGAAAAAGATTGGCTTAAGTATCTTTTAGCAACGTTTAAAAATCCAGATGTAGATTTGCATCTGGATTTTTTTATTTTAGAGCTAAACTTTTTAAAAAACTCATTGTTAATATCATATGGCAAAAGCTACAGTTCAAGTAATAGAGGCAATTCAAAAGACCATTACTAGGTTAGAGCAAAGTTCTACTTATCAATGGGGGCATATGGGAAGCTGTAATTGCGGCAACCTAGCACAAGTAATCACTTGTTTAGATAAGGCTGAAATTCATAAATCCGCTATGCGAAGACATGGAGATTGGAATGAGCAGTTAATTGATTATTGCCCAACAAGTGGATTACCTATTGATCACATAATTGACGAAATGCTAGCTTTTGGTTTCACCAGAGAAGATCTTGCGCATCTAGAAAGGTTATCGGATCCCGAAGTATTAAAAATTTTACCAATAGATAAAAGATACTTAAAACACAACTTTAAAAAAGATGTGGTGATCTATTTCAAGGCTTGGATTCTTTTACTGGAAGATGAATTAATTAAAAACATTTCAATTAGTGAAGTAAAAGAGAAACCACTTATAATGGTTTAATTGTTAATTAGTTTAGGTTTGAGACTCTACTGTATTATCGGTAGGGTTTTTTTATGTGTATATTTAAAAAAAATTGTTAACGAATAATTACAAATCATGAAATTAATTTTAAACTCCTTTGCCTTTGTTACGGCAATATTATTAAGTATTCAAACAGTTAGTGCACAATCTCCAATGATGCCGCAACCAAGTTCTGGACAAACCATAGTACAAGATTTAGGCTTAGGTAAAGTTACAGTAACTTACAGTCGTCCAAATACAAAAGGGCGTAAAATTTTTGGAGAATTAGAGTCTTATGGAGCAGTTTGGAGAACAGGCGCAAACAATGCCACAACTATTCAATTTACAAATGATGTTTCTTTAGATGGAAAAATGATTCCAGCTGGTAAATACGGGTTTTTTACAATACCAGGTGAAAAGGAATGGACTATAATTATTAATAAAACCGCAGACCAATGGGGTGCTTATGATTATAAGCAAGCGGATGACATCTTGAGGTTTACAGTTAAACCTGCTAAAACCAAAACTCCAGTTGAAACTTTTACCATTCTTTTTACAGATGTAAAAGAAGCATCTATGAATTTAAACTTGATGTGGGAGAATACTGAAGTTATCATTCCAATGACTGTAAATGATAAAGCACAAATATTGTCAAATATTGATAAAGCAATGGCAGGTGAGAAGAAACCATATTTTGCAGCAGCACAATATTATTATGAGCATAATATGGATTTAGCAAAAGCTTTAGAATGGATGAGTTCTGCAGAAAAAACAGACATGAAAGCACCTTGGTATAAATTATGGAAAGCAAGAATTCAATTGAAAATGGGAGATAAAAAAGCTGCTTTAGCTACAGCAACTGAGGGAGCTAAATTAGCTAAGGAGCTTAACAACGATGAATATGTGAGGTTAAACCAAGCAGTAATTAATCAAGCTAAATAATTTTAATTAGCACCTCAGTAAAAAGTCTTTGCATAAACTTATGTAAAGACTTTTTTAATTAAACCAAAATTTTGCGAATTAGATCTTGATTTTTAGTTGGTGCTACTTAATTAGAGTCGTTCGTTAAAAATGCTAAATAAAGTTATTTCAGCATAATAAGTAAACGATTATAAACCTTTTTACTTATTTATATGTGTTTGGCTTTCCCGAATAATTATTAAAAGATAGTGATTTTAAAAAAGCAAAGCCCTCTAATATTAGAAGGCTTTTACATATAATTCCCATTATTTTTGTTCTTCA
>JBKJLB010000361.1:0-7447 GCA_046597075.1 Pelobium sp. | reverse complement strand
TTTGCAGCTAATTGGTTAGATTTTGCCGACATTTTCTCGGCTTTATCTAAACTCTCTCCCCTTAACGACAAATAATAAGCATAATTATTTAATACGTAGGTATTGTTTGGCGATAAGTTTAAAGCTTTATCATACGAATCTGTTGATTCTTTATATTTTTTTAAAGATTGGTAGGCATCCCCCAAACTACTATAAATCTGACTTTTTAAAGCATTATTTTCTATATCATAAGACAGAGCATTATTAAAATAGCTAATGGCTGTTTCGTTTTGATTGATTTGAAGATAACCTAAGGCAGTATAAAAATATAACTCAAACTGGTTAGGGAACATCGACAAAGCTTCTTCTCCGGTTTTAATCAACGCATTTGAATCACCAAGCGAAAGGTTTATCCTACATAATTGATCCCAGATAGCATATACACTTTTATTGAGCGCTAAAGCTTTTTCATAGGCAATCTTAGCGTCCTTTAAATTATCTTTTTGATACAAAACATCCCCGTAAATAGAGAAAGCTTTTGGACTGTCAGGATGTACATTGGTTAAAACTTTAGAAAGCTGCTCAGCATATTTTACAGCATTCTGATCTGGAAATGCATCAAAATATTTTAAAATGATTTTTATCTTTTGATCAATATTTAAATCAGGTTGCTGAAAAGCAGCTAAATATTCTTGATAAGCCTCCTCTGGTTTTTTCTTGCTTTCTAGTATTTGGGCAATTGCTAAATGTGTAAATGGATTACTAGAATCTAGTTGTTTTGCTTGCACATAGATGTTTAAGGCTTCATCTAACCTGTTATTCGAATAATACAAATCGCCTAAATAAAGATAATATCTTACGTCAGATGAATTATTCTTGATCAGCTGATTTAAATCGGCAATAGCCTTATCAACTTCTCCATTTTTTAAATAGATGCTTTGTCTACCTTGTAAAATTTTATCGGTTAAACCAATCTCATCTTCCAGTTGGTTATAAATTTTTAGAGCCTCTTCACTTTTACCTAACGAGCTTAAAGCATCCGCTTTATCAAAACTATAATTTAGTTTTTTAGGCGATAGTTTAATTAACTCGTCTAAAGCATAATTCAATAAATTATAGTTTTGCTGCTGTTGATAAATGTTAGCTAAGAGCAACCAATACCACTCGTTATCCGTTTTAATGGTTACAGCTTTTTGAGCAAATTCTTGAGCGCTTTTTAAATCTCCCTTATCATAATAAATCTGAGCTAACTCATAACATGAATTATAATTTGCAGGATCTGCTTGTAAAATTTGATTGAAATAATCAATAGCTAAAACTGTATTGCCCACCACTTTTTCTTTGATCCCCTCGTAATACAATTGGGTCACTCGCAAACTATCTTCAGGACTTAAAACTTGTCCAGCAACAATCACTACTTCTGGCTTATTTACTTTAGATTTTTGAGCATAGGAAAAAACACTCATCAGCGTAAGCAAAGGCAAAATGAGTGATTTTAGTTTCTTCATTTCTATTTTACTCCGGTATGTCCGTAACCACCAGCGCCCCTTTCGGTTGCAGATAATTCCTTGGTTTCAACCCACTCAGCTTTTTCGTGTTTTGCAATAATCATTTGTGCAATTCTGTCGCCATCGTTAATGCTAAAATCATCGCTTGATAAATTCACCAATAAAACTTTAATTTCTCCCCTATAATCAGCATCTATAGTACCAGGAGAATTCACAATACTAATCCCAAACTTATAGGCTAGGCCGCTTCTAGGCCTAATTTGCGCCTCGTAACCTAAAGGTAATTCAATAGATAAGCCAGTTGGAATAAGCTTTCTTTCTAAAGGTTTCAATGTAATTGACTCATCTAAGTTAGCTCTTAAATCCATCCCTGCAGAAGCCGACGTTTCATAAGCTGGAAGCGGATGCTTAGATTGATTGATGATATTTATATTCATAAACTTGATATTATTTTTTTGATTTGATGACGTTCGAAATATAGAATAATCAGCCCAAAGGCAATAAATAAAGCATTTCCAATAATTAAATTCCTCTTAAAGAAAACAAAAGAAAACCATACTAAAACTACCGAGAGCGATAAATAAACGATATTTCTTTTTAAATCATATGGAATTGGATAGTTTTTTTGACCTAAAATATAGGATAAAACCATCATGCTGGTATAGGCAATTAACGATACCCAGGCAGAAGCCATATAACCGTACTTAGGGATGAACAATACATTTAAAACGATGGTTAAAATTGCTCCAACTCCAGAAATGTACAAGCCATATTTAGTTTGGTCTGATAACTTATACCAAATAGACAGATTCATATAAATTCCTAAGCTTACATAACCAAATAACAGAATGGGTACTACGTCTAAACCTACCCAATATTCCTTATTGCTAATAAAATACTTCAATATTTCTATGTTAGCCACAATCCCAACAAAAATCAAACTTATTGCTAAAACAAAGTAATTCATAATTAGTGCATAAGTTTGCCCTGAATTCTTGTTTTTAGAATGACTAAAAAAGAAAGGCTCGGCACCTAATCTGAAAGCCATATTGAAAATGCTTAGAAATACTGCAATTTTACAACAAGCACCATAAATCCCAACTTGTGTGTTGCTAATTTCTGCTGGTAATAAACGACTCAAAAATATTTTATCAATATTTTCATTTATAATGAAAGATAAATTTGCTACCAAAACAGGCCAACTATAAGCAAACATTTCGACTAATAATTTCCTGTCTGGCTTCAGTTTTAGTTGGCTAACTTCGGGTAATAAAAGCAAGAACGTAAGAACACTTGCAACTAAATTCGAAATAAAAACGTAACCAACCCATTGCGGGCGATACCAGCTAACCAAGCTTTCGCTGAATAATAACTGATGTTTGATGATAAATGGTATAGCAAAAATGAAGATTAGGTTTAAGGCAATAAAACTTAAAATATTTATCAATTTTATAATTGAGTATCTACCCGGTTTACCTTCTGCCCTTACTTTAGCAAAAGGCACTACACTTAAAGCATCAAATACTAAAATCCAAATAAAATATTTGACGTAGGTGGTATAATTTACTAATGAAGTATCTTTCCCTCCTTGCATCCACGCTGCAATTGGATGAATAAACAACAGGCTGGATATCAAAAAGACCGCACTTATAAAAGCAACAACTAAAAATGTATTGCTATATATCTCTTCCTTTTGACCTTCCTTTTTACTTAAATATCTAAAGAAAGTAGTCTCCATGCCAAAAGCAAGAACTGCGTTTAATATAGAGGCATAGCTATACATCTCCGTAAAAATCCCGTAGACTTTTGGAGCGTAAACTTTAGTGTAAATTGGTGTGAGAAAGAAATTTAAAACACGGGAAGCTACCGTACTAATTCCATAGATAGCCGTTTGCCCCGCAAATTTTTTAAGTGTCGACAAATTATTTCTTTAAAACATTAAAATTACGATAGTTTTTTAATTCTATCTCTTCTATCAAAATATCGTCAACTCGGGCATCATCAGGGCCGTATTTACACCAATCAACAAAGTCTTCCATCAAGCTTTCATCTCCTTCAGCTTCAATAAAAACCGTCCCATCAGGTAAATTTTTGATGATTCCTTTGATCCCAATTTGATCAGCAACAGCTTTGGTGGCAGCCCTAAAAAATACGCCTTGAACCCTACCAGAAACTATTATTTTTATAGATTTCATTTAATTATTTACAATTGTAGATTTTAAAACTTAAGTTGAATAAGTTGATTCTTTTCAAATAAAAAACCAGTCCATATTTCATCCACAATTTCTTTAGCCGATAAAATTTCGTCGAAATTAGCAGATACCTGCCCAATCTCCAGCTCTCCATTTATTAAATCGCCTTCAAACATCCCTCTTTTAGCTCTACCCTTGCCTAATAATTTGAGTAATTCATCTTTTCCCAAACCTTTACTCTCTGCTTCAAAAACCTGATGTGCAAATTCATTTTCTAAAAGTCTAACGGGTGTTATACTTTTCATACTCAATTTTGTAGAACCTTCCTTTGCGTCGATTATCTTTTGCTTAAAGCTATCATGAGCTGATGATTCTTTTGAAGCAGCAAATCTACTGCCTATTTGAACAGCCTCGGCGCCTAAAGCAAAAGCAGCCAACATGCTCTTTCCTGATGAAATGCCACCAGCGGCAATTACAGGAATATTTAACGATTCAACTATTTTTGGAATTAAACATAATGTAGTTGTTTCTTCTTTACCATTATGCCCTCCGGCTTCAAAACCCTCTGCAACTACTGCATCAACGCCTGCCTCCATCGCCTTTAAGGCAAACTTAGAATTGGCAATTACATGTACAACTCTTATTCCCTCGGCTTTTAAAATAGCTGTCCAAATAGCTGGATTACCGGCGGAAGTAAAAACAATAGAGACTTTTTCTTTAATGATGGTTTCTACATGCTGATCTATGTCTGGATATAACAAAGGAAGATTAACCGCAAAAGGGGAAGATGTATTTAATTTAGTTTGACGAATATGATGCTTGAGAACATCAGGATACATAGATCCTGCACCTAAAATCCCTAACCCTCCTGCGTTTGAAACGGCAGATGCCAATTCCCAACCGCTACACCAAACCATCCCAGCTTGGATAATGGGATATTTTATTCCTAACAAATTACAAACTCTATTCATTGTTTGTAAAAATGAAGCTTATTTGTGAATTAGCAAAATGAAACTAGATTAACTTTCTAACCGCAGATTTATCTGTTAACCTGCCATACTTCATATTAGTAATCAGATTTAGCCCTGGGGTTTTTCCATTCGCAATAGAACCAAATTCATTCTGAAAGCCTAAAAACTTAGCGCCATTAATAGTTGCCCATTTCAGTAACTCCTCAAAAGAAACATCTTCAAAGTTCTTCTGAATCAATTTCATCTCGCTTAAAATACAAAGTTTTTGATTGGATGCTAAACTATCTGTTCCCAAAGTAATTGGATAATCTGTGTATTTGAAGAATTCAAAAGTTGGTAATCTATTCTCTATATAGAAGTTTGCACTAGGGCAAAAACACCAATGGAGTTTCCTATTAAAGCGTTTAGTAAAATAAATATCTTTTAAACTAGTGTAGGTATTATGAACAAATAAAATATTCTGGTTGTCAGGCAAAAAGGGAATCATGGTTTGAATAGAATTTTTAGATTGCGCCTTAAACCTATCGGTATCAATCTTCAACTCCTTGAAGAAATCCATAAAAGGTCCTTCTTTGTACCTATAAAGATTATTTTCATCATCATTCTCTTGATTATGAATTGTAATCTTATTCTCGCCCTGTTTACAATACTTAGTTAAATTTTTCAACAGTTCTTTTGACAAGGAGTAAGGAGCATGCGGAGTAATTGACGTGGGTGTTGTAAACGCCTGCTTTAAATTGATAGCATTTTCTACTGCTTCGGTAGATTTTGAAGAATCGAAAGCTAGCATCTCTAAAATGGTGTGGTATTTAATTTTGCTTTTTCCCTTTATTTCGGCAGATATACTATGATTTGAAATATCTCCAACAGCTACAATACCATTGTTAAACATTTCTTCATCGGCATTTTTCATGGCTTCAATCACCACTTCATCTTTATCTGCTCTTTTAGAAATTACTTCCTTAACAAAAGGGATTAATCCTTTTCCTTTTGCAATTTTTTTATGAAGATGGGAAAGCTCAAGATGACAATGAGTATTAACAAAACCTGGAACAATAATACCTTCAAAACGTTCGATATTTGGATCTAATAACGCTTTTTCATCGGTTACCGCTAAAATCTTACCATTATCGTCGGTTACAACGATTCCGTTTTCTATCGCTGCTCCGTCTAATGTATATATATAATCTGCACTAAATCTTCTCATAAGTATTTTTACGCACTTGTTATCTTAACTAACTTAAATCTTTAAAACACTACTGTTAGCAAAAAGTTTTCTTTGTGTTAAGTTTCTCTATAAAAAATTAATAATAATAATTCAAATCGAAAAAACCAAAGCTATAAATTAGATAGTACATTTTAAAAATATCAAAAAATAAGCTAAACCAAAGAACCTGAGCAAATTCCCTATTTTAATGTTAATTTTGTGATTATAAGATGGAGAAAATTCAGAAAAAAGATATTAGATCTTATTCATTAGATGAGTTAAAGGACTTATTTGTGCTGATGGGTGAGAAAGCTTTTAGGGCGAAACAGGTTTATGAATGGTTGTGGAAAAAGGCTGCCCGAAATTTTGATGAAATGAGTAATCTTTCTAAAGATTTAAGAGAGAAACTGAACCAAGAGTTTGTTATAAATATTGTCAATATCAATAGCTCGCAATTTAGTGCTGATAAAACCATCAAAAACACTTTTTCTTTACATGATAAACATTTGATTGAAGGCGTTTTAATTCCAACTACAGAAAGAATGACGGCTTGCGTATCTTCTCAAGTAGGTTGTAGTTTAACTTGTAAATTTTGCGCTACAGGTTATATGGATAGAAAACGCAACCTAAATGCCGATGAAATTTACGATCAGGTAGTTTTAATAAATCAGCAAGCTATTGAAAATTATGGAATCCCATTATCAAACATTGTTTATATGGGAATGGGCGAACCTTTATTAAATTATAGTAATGTTCTAAAATCTATTGACAGAATCACAGCAGAAGACGGTTTAAACATGGCTTCAAAAAGAATCACTGTTTCTACCGCTGGTATCGCTAAAATGATTAAAAAACTAGGTGATGATGCCGTAAAATTCAACCTTGCCTTGTCATTACATGCTGCCGATGATAAAAAGAGAAATGAGATTATGCCCATTAATGAGCAAAACTCTCTTCAAGCATTGGCCGAGGCTCTAAAATACTATTTTGCAAAAACTAAAAACGCAGTAACTTACGAATACATTGTTTTCGATAATTTTAATGATGGAATTGAAGATGCCATGCAATTAGCGAAATTTTGTAAGCATATACCTTGTAAAGTAAACATCATAGAATATAATCCCATTTCGTTTGCTGATTTCACGAATGCCGATGAAGATAAAATAGAAGTTTTTGCCAATTATTTAAAGAAACAAGGTGTTACAACCAATATTAGACGAAGTAGAGGAAAAGATATTGATGCAGCTTGTGGACAATTGGCAGTTAAAGAAACCAATTAATAAATTAATCTAATGAATCTTTTAACTACCTATTTGAAAGATTTTACTTCTTTATTTTTTCCTGATGTTTGTCAGGCTTGTGGAAACTCTTTGGTAGATGGCGAGCCTGTTTTTTGTACTACCTGCACTTATGAACTCCCTTATACTAATTTTCATTTGGACACCGAAAATGCTTTAGCCAAACAATTTTGGGGTCGAGTACATATTCAATCTTCAGTAGCGTTCCTTTACTTCGCTAAAGGCGGAAAAGTTCAGAACATCATGCATCAATTGAAATATAATAAACAACCACAGGTTGGTATCGAGTTAG
>JBKJLB010000345.1:0-2811 GCA_046597075.1 Pelobium sp. | reverse complement strand
GCAGTTCTTGCTGAACCAGGAGGTTTTATTTGGAAAGACGTTGAAGATTATTTGGATCGTTCGAGAAAAATAAGTTTATCAAGCGAAAAACTAAATGATGCAACTTATATTGATCAGTTTATCACGGGAGAAAAAAATCAACATGCCATTCTAGATTATAAATTAAATATTTTAAGTGCTCAAGAATCTAGTGAAATCGGAAACGAAGGTAAACTTCCCGGATGGCGATTTGGTGCAGTTACATTAGATGCGTACTTTAGTATTGGTGATAAACAAAAACCTAATTGGACAGTAAATCTTAATAACTATACTACAAAAGTACTATTCATTTATAGCGCAAATAATAAAGCTTATGGGCTTGCTCATGCTCAAAAAGTCTCGTCAGCTTATCCAAATATTCAGCTTTTCAAAACTGAAGCTGCCGGTCACGATATGTTATCATTTACAACTGGGTGGAATAACACCTATCCTACAATGTTGTCTTACTTCAATTCTTTAAAATAATCATTAAAAAGGTCGATCAATCAACGGCTTTTACTCTATAAAATAATTAAAATGAAAAATACAAAATTGATGTTCTTGATTTGCATCATAATCTTAGGTTCAAAAATCAGCTTTGCTCAAAATGTAAATTGGAAAAGTCTAAATCCTAACCAAAAGCATTTAATAAATGTAAATATTGGGTGGGATTATGGCTTAGTTTATGGTATTGGATACAGTTATCAACTGAAAACAAAAATGCCAACACTATTAGACATTTCTTATTCAGTTCCTTCAGGTAATAAAATATTAGATGATTTTAAAACAACTTTTGGGGCTAGAATGCAGATTTATGAAATTAACAATTTTCAATTTAATGCCTCAGTGCATGGAATATACAGAAGAAACCAAAATTCTTTGGTTAGGTTGCAAAATTTCGGAAGTGAAGTGACTGGTATTGTTGGCTATTATAAACCTAAATGGTTTGTTGCCGGAGAATTTGGTTTTGACAAGGCCATTGTAACCCATTTTAAACACTCAGAAGATTATAAATTGGACTTTCCTGGGGTTAAAGATGGATGGTACGAACCTAGCACTGGAGGAAACATTAATTTTGGTTTACAAACTGGCTATTCTTTAAAAAGTAGTGAATTAACATTAAAATTTGGTCAGGTGCTGACTCAAGATTTTAAATCTAAGCCCTTGATACCACTTTATTTTCAGTTTGGTTATAATTTTAAAATCAATTCAGATCAAAAATAACGAGATTTCATTTTAAAAGTAAATAACAGTAATTTTGAATGTAACTTTTTAGGAGATTCATCGTCTTATTAGGGATGACTTATCTCATTTTAATTTTTTATGCTGAAAATCAGCCAAAATTATTAGATTAAACTACTAATTTTACTTTTAAAACTTATTTAAATGAAATTAAATAATAGCAAAATAGAAGAAGTTCTCCTAAATTATTTAGGAAAATACATTGAACTTTCTAAAGATGAGAAAACAGCTATATTAGATTTGGCTCTTTTTAAAAGTTTTAAAAAAGGGACAATTTTATTATCAGAAGGGCAACTTTCAAAAGATGCTTATTTCATTATTAAAGGATGTATTAGGTGCTATTATATGGTTAATGATGAAGAAAAAACTACTGCTTTTTATACTGAATCCGAATCCTTTACCCCACCTAATGCCCTAAATAATAAACCTTCAGAATTTTATATTTCTTGTTTGGAAGATTCTATTTTAATTGCCGGCGATGCAGAAACTGATGAAGATTTATTTAATAAATTTCCTAAATTAGAATCACTTTGTCGTTTACTATCTGAAGATTTGCATTCAAAAAGTTTGATGGCTTTTGATAATTTTAAGATTTCTACTCCAGAGCAACGTTATTTGAATTTGCTAGAAACAAGACCAGATTTGGTGCAAAGAATTCCGCAATACCACCTGGCAAGTTACTTAGGCATTACCCCTCAATCGTTAAGCAGAATGAGAAATAGAATGGTTAGAAAAGTATCCTAAAATTAGGATAGTATTTCATTAAATATTTGTAATTTATTAACTTAAGTTAAGCATCTATTAATACATCCTACTTAAATTTGTAACATAACTTATTAAGTAAATCAAACTTTTATGATTTAATTCTGCTTATTACTAGTTCAGGAATTAAATCAAATGGGCAAACTAGTAAAGGGATTCTAAGTGTAATAAAAGCTTTATTGACTGTACATTGCAAGTGCTTTCAAATTTAAACTCCATAAAAATTCCATTAACTTTTAAACATCTTTTGAAAGAGAAATCAACATTTATAAAAAATACCTAATTAAAAATTTAGGTGTAAATAAAAGCATAAAATCTAAGGAAATTGTATATCCCAAAAAACAACTTAATTACGGATAAAGGAGACATTATTGCTTTTATGCAGCAGTTTAGTTTTGGAACTATAATTACTTCTCAAGATAATTTCCCAGTGGCTACACATCTTCCATTTCTTGTTTCTGAAAGAGACGGTGATATTATCCTAACTTCGCATTTTGCAAAGGCAAACAATCATTGGAAGGGAGTTGAATCTAATAATGTTCTAACAATTTTTACTGAACCACATTCCTATATATCTCCAAAGCATTATGATAGTAAATTGAATGTTCCTACTTGGGATTACATTTCTGTTCATACCTATGGAACAGGGAAGTTAATTACAGAGGATACAGCGGTTTATAAATTACTTGAGAATACTATTGCAACTTATGAAAAGGAGTATATGCACCAATGGGAAAAACTGCCGCAGGAATATAAGTCAAAAATGATCAAAGGAATAGTCGCTTTTGA
>JBKJLB010000317.1:0-3120 GCA_046597075.1 Pelobium sp. | reverse complement strand
TACATTTTAAATCAAACTCTTGTTCATCGCTTTTCAAATGTTCGTCTTTAATTAATTTCATCACCTCGTTCATCTGAAGGTATTCAAAATTAACTTGATAAATATCCTGAACTCTTTTTTCTATGATGACCGCTTGTTGTATCGCATCTTCTGCAGCAGATTTATAAGCATTAATTAATCCGGGGACACCCAAAAGAGTACCACCAAAATACCTCACCACTACAATTAAAATATTGGTTAAATCTTTGGATAATAAGGTGTTGAGTATTGGTCTGCCAGCAGTGCCAGACGGTTCGCCATCATCGTTGATACGATAAACAGTTCTATCTGTACTTAAACGGTACGCGTAGCAATAATGACGAGCCTTTGGATGAAGAATTTTTAAATCGTTAATCAGATCTTTTAAATGTTCTTCACTTTTAAAAGGGTAGGCATAAGCTATAAATTTGCTTCCTTTATCTCTAAAAACACCTTCAGAAGGTTGATTGATGGTACGATAAGTATCTTCAAATAGCATTTGGGAAATTTAGGATAATAATAGCAGCTAGTGCTAATACTAAGCCAATCAGGTTTAACTTACTCAGCTTTTCTTTGAATAAAACAATCCCAACCAATGAACCTAAAGTAATGACGCCAATGTCTAAAGATGAAAATACAATAGAAGGTTGATCGCTTTCTATTTGAAGTGCTTTGATGTAAAAATAGATAGACCCAAAGTTAAAAATACCCAATAACATTCCCGCAAAAATGGTTTTAACCTGAAACTTAAGTGTGCCCCTAATTTTCTGATAAATTAAAGATGCAAAACCTATTATAGTCGAAATACTAAAGATATAAACCAAAGCCGCGGTGAAGCTAATTTGATCAAACTTGGTTAAAACATTAAATAAAATATCTAAAACGCCAGTACCTAAAAAAACGATGATGGGATACCAGTTTACTATATTTTTCATATCAACCTTGCCAGAAGGTTTTAATGCATAAATTGCAATTAAGCCAATAATTAAACCACTAATTTTTAAAGCAGTAGTTGTTTCGCCAAAAATTAAAAATGCGGATAAAACAGGGATAATTAATGATAATCGTTGCGCAATAGCCGTTAAAACTATACCCGATGTTTCTATGCTTTTTCCGATAAAGTAAAATATAGAAATTAGGAGTATGGCAATAATCAGAAATAACAACCAATTCTGGTTGGTAGGTTCTGCACTTAAATCAGGTTTTAAAAAGAAATAACAAAATAATGCTGCCGTTGGATAATTGAAAACAATGGCTTGAAAAGCATTAGTATAATACCTTGTAAACAATTTAAAATTGATGCTGACTACAACACTACAGAAAATAGCAAAAACTACGTATATCATTATATTTTCTTAATCATGCTTAATTGATCTTTGCCTACTTTCATTTTCTCTTTTAGTAATCCCTTTATAATTGGAGCTTTTACTCCCGAACCCCAATTTTCTGATGTGGTAAAAATACGAGCTTCATCCCATAAATCAGCATCAATAAAGGTCTTTAAAGTTTTTGCCCCACCTTCTATAATCAGTGATTGAATATCTTGCAAATAAAGTTGAAACAAGATGTATTGTGGTAAAAAATGATCAAAATCTTCAATGGCGACAAACAAAGTTTTCCCCACTCTATCGGTTTTTAAAGCATTAAAAACAAAGGTTTCACTTTCTTGATTCAATAAATTCAAATGTTTTGGTAAAACTAAATCACGGTCAATCACTGCTCGTTTGGGGTTTCTGCCTTTTACCAACCGAACATTCAATTCCGGATTATCTGCTAATGCTGTATTTTTCCCAACCAAAACACAATCTTCTTGCGAACGCCATAAGTGTACAAGGCGTTTTGCAGCATCACCGCTTATCCATTTCTGCTCACCGCTTTCTGTTGCAAAATACCCATCGGCAGTTTCAGCCCATTTCAAAATTACATAAGGTCTTTGTTTTTTTACACGGGTGAAAAACCGTTCGTTTAATTGTTTACATTCCTCTTCTAAAACACCTATAATTACTTTAATTCCTGCTGCTTTTAACTTTTCTACTCCTTTTCCGTTCACGCTATCAAAAGGATCTAAACAGCCAATAACCACTTCAGGGATTTGATGTTTAATAATTAAATCCACACATGGCGGAGTTTTACCAAAATGGGAGCAAGGCTCTAGGGTGACATAAATGGTGGAGCGTTTTAGCCTTTCGGCGGCATCAGCATAAGTATTTAAAACTTGATTGATTGCATTTACTTCGGCATGAGCATCACCATACTTTTGATGGTAACCTTCGCCAATAATTTGCTTATTTTCGATAACAACAGCACCAACCATCGGATTAGGACTTACGTTACCCATTCCAAGTTTAGCTAATTCTATGGCTCTTTTGATAACTATTTCATGTGTTAACACCTAACAAAGGTAAATAATTACCTGCATGCAAAAGCATAACTATAAATTGAATTAGAAATGAATCTTTACTGCCTTCTTTTCTCTTTTGTTAGTGTGTTTATCAACTATCATTCAACCGCATTTAAAAATAAATAGATCATGAAAATTTAAAGGAAGTTGTTTTTACTTTAGCTTACCTTTGAATATATAAATCCAATTCTTTTGATTGAAAATTTAGAAAAAGACTTTTACCAGCGCCTTAAAGCAATTTATACTGCTGATGAATGTAGTGTGTTGTTTAAAATGATATTGGATTTCTTGAAAGTAAAGCAAAACAACAGCCTCCACAATCAAGCGCTTTCGGTATCGCAAAAGGAAGAATTAAATCGGTATATCATACAATTGCTTGCGCATCAACCTATTCAATATGTATTAGGTGAAGCCGATTTTTATCAGTTAAAGTTTAAGGTAAATGCTCATGTTCTTATTCCTCGTCCCGAGACGGAAGAACTGGTTTATTTGATCATACAGGAACAAAAGAATAAGCCAGTTTCTATTTTGGATATTGGTACTGGAAGTGGATGTATTCCTGTAGCATTAAAGAAAAATCTTCCTTTAGCTCAAATCAGTGCTATTGATATTAGCGAGGGAGCTTTGGATACAGCTAAAGAAAACGCGTTACTAAATAGGGTAGATGTGAGTTTTTCTAAGGCAGATGCTTTAAACTTAAA
>JBKJLB010000078.1:0-5136 GCA_046597075.1 Pelobium sp. | reverse complement strand
ATAATAGGTTTAAATAATTTAAACCTCGATTTTAAACCAAAAAAGCAGGTGTAGTTAAAACACTAACTTTTTTTGTTTGCAAAATTGATATTTTTTATGTCAACTTTGCACAAAATTTTAAACCAATTATAATTTAAAATCATATTTATATGGCTCATGCAAATGATATTTTATTAACACAAGAACCACATTTTTACGATGATGTATGTTCTTTTGTAGACCAAGCAGCCCAATTCACTAATCATGATAAAGGTTTGCTGCAACAAATTAAAGCATGTAACAGCGTGTACCGTTTTGAATTCCCTATCCGCAAAGGAAATAGTTTTGAAATTATTCATGCTTGGAGGGTAGAACACTCTCACCATATGTCGCCAACAAAGGGAGGTATCCGCTACAGCGAAATGGTGAACGAGGATGAAGTGATGGCATTAGCAGCGCTAATGACTTATAAATGTGCGATTGTTAACGTACCTTTTGGGGGAGCAAAAGGTGGTATTAAAATCAATCCTAAAAATTACACACTAGCCGAGTTAGAAAACATTACTCGTAGATACACGGTAGAATTAATCAAAAAGAATTTCATTGGTCCTGGGATTGATGTTCCAGCTCCGGATTATGGATCGGGTGAAAGAGAAATGTCTTGGATTGCTGATACTTATTTGACCATGAATCCTGGACAGTTAGATGCTTTAGGTTGTGTAACAGGTAAGCCAATTGCATTACATGGTATAGCAGGTAGAAGAGAAGCGACAGGAAGAGGTGTGGCTTACGCCATTAGAGAATGTGTTTCTGTTACTGATGATATGAAAGCTTTGGGTTTAACCGCTGGTTTAAAAGGTAAAAGAGTAATTGTACAAGGTTTAGGAAACGTAGGTTATCACTCTGCAAAGTTTTTAATTGAATTTGGCGCTGTGGTGGTAGGTTTCTGCGAATACGAAGGTGCAATTTACAATGGTGATGGATTAGATTTAGATGAAGTTTTTAATCATAGAAAAGCTACAGGCTCTATACTAGGTTTTAGTGGAGCTAAAAAAGAGTTTAAAATTTCGGCCGAAGGCTTAGAACAAGAATGCGAAATTTTAGTTCCAGCAGCGTTAGAAAATCAGATTACTGAAGCTAACGTAGGTAAAATTAAAGCAAAAATTATTGCCGAAGGTGCAAACGGACCAACAACACCTGCAGCAGCGGCATCATTTATTAAGAATGGTGGTATAATTATTCCAGATATGTATGCTAACGCCGGTGGGGTTACAGTTTCCTATTTCGAATGGTTAAAGAATCTTTCTCACGTTGCTTTTGGACGTATGGATAGATTATACAACGAAAATTCTAATAACAATTTCTTAAATGTGTTAGAAACTTCCACAGGAACTACTTTAACACCAGCTCAAAGAGCAATAGTTGGTAAAGGCGCAACTGAGTTAGAATTGGTAAACTCAGGCTTAGAAGACACTATGACACGCTCTTATCATGAAATTAGGGATATTAAAATGAGTAATCCTAAAATCGATAGTTTAAGAACAGCAGCTTTTATTGGCGCTGTAGATAAAATTGCTATTTCTTATATGAATATGGGTATTTGGCCTTAGACAAGACAAATTCAAAATATTTCAAAAGGAGTTCAGAAATGGACTCCTTTTTTGTTTAAAAAATGATTAGCGGATTGCTAAATATATTAGGACAACGTATTGTTTATTTTTTAGTACCCTTAAATGTTTAAATATTTCTTTCATCCTAATAAATATCAGGCTCAGTTAAAATTTACTTTTTATTTAATTAAAAATTTCTGTTTAGAGAAAATGCTATATAGGCCAAATGGATAAATTAGCTTGGCACACTGCTTGTACCTATAGGGTATCTATCGATGAATTTTTTTTAAACCATTAAAAATTAAATACATTATGACAAGGACAAGCAATTTAACACAAGAGATGAAAGATTCTGACTTTCATAAATTTTTTATCGAGGAATTACAAGATATCTATTGGGCAGAAAATCATTTGTTAAAGACATTACCAAAAATGGTTAAAGCTGCTACTAGTACAGAGTTAACTAAAGCTTTCGAAAATCACTTGGAAGAAACTAAAACTCATGTTAAAACTTTAGAGCAGGTTTTCGAAATGTTAGATGAAAAAGCAACCGCTAAGAAATGTGAAGCGATGGCTGGAATTCTAAAAGAAGGCGATAGTATATTAGAAGATACAGAAAGAGATTCGATGACTCGTGATGCAGGTTTGATTTTAGCAGCTCAAAAAGTAGAGCATTATGAAATCGCTACTTATGGTACGTTAAGGATTTTTGCTCAGCAGATGGGTCATACAGAAATTCATGATTTATTGAGTAAAACATTGAAAAATGAAAAGGAAACTGATGTAGCCTTAACAAAACTTGCAGAATCATTTATAAACGCAGAAGCTGCATCTGAGTAAGTTATGATTTTCAAAACATTGGAATATTTGATCGCTGTTAATTTATAGAAGGCTAAATATTTTCAAAACCAAATGAAACATAAAAGGGCGCTGATTTCAGCGCCCTTTTATGTTTTGGAAATAGTTTTTTTTATTTCATCGCTGGATACCAATTCAATTGAACAACTTCAATTGATGAATTACTTTTGGTCACTAATTCTTTAAATTTAGCGACATCGCTTAAGCCATTTCCACCGCGGTAATGATAAGGATAAACTTGTTTTGGTTTAAAAGCCAAAACGGCATCCGCAGCACTTGCTTCTGTCATGGTGTAAGGTAAATTCATACACACAAAAGCTTTATCGATCTTCTTTAGATTACGCATCTCAGGGATATCTTCTGTATCTCCAGAAAAATAAACTCTCATTCCATTTTTTTCAATAACATAACCATTTCCTCTACCTTTAGTATGGAAATTCTTCGCTTCTTCTCTTAAATTATACATCGGTACACCTGTAATTTTAAAGCCATCAACATTAATCGTTTGATCGTTGGCTAAAATGGTTAACCTAGGTTTTAAATCTGCAGGTAATTGATCTGCAACCGCTTTAGGAACAATTATTTTGGTTCCAGCTACCATTACTTTAGAAAGTGTAGCCGCATCCATGTGGTCTCCATGAATATCGGTCACCAAAATAATATTTGGTTTTGCCTCACCCGCAAATTTTGATTCGCCACCAACTGGGTCAATGTAAAACTGAGTGCCAGCCCACGAGAAAGATGTAGTAGCATGTTCAATTGGAGTTAGGTTAAAATCAGAATTATTTGTGGCGGTAGTTTTCTGCATGGTGCTACAACCTGTAAAAATAATTGCACATAAAGAAAGGTAATATTGAAATTTCATAATTTGTTTTTTTTTGTTAATAATAACAGCAGTTTAACATCATCAATAATTATTTGTTTCAAATGCTTTTATAAATTCCTTCAACTGTGATTTAACAACCGTGATTATATTTTCCTTATTTTCTTTTCAAGCTATTTCGGTAATAGAATCTTTAAAATTAGAAAAGATGCTTCACCCGAATCACTCCCGAAAGTCCCGTCTTCCGCTGTTTCCTCCATCGCAAAAAGTTCACTCTCAGCTGCCGCTGCAATCGGGTTTAGTTAACAAAAGACTTTGCTTTTAAATAGAAGTAAATAAGAAACCCCAGAAAAATACTACCTAGCATAAATCCGCCTAGAACATCAGTAAACCAATGCGCACCCAAATAAATTCTTGAAATAGGAACTGTCAAAATGAGAAACAAACACAAAAAGATGAGTAAGTTTCTCATAAATTTAGATAGCCATTTGTGATGATAAAATAAGAATGCAATGAAGCCAAAAAACGCAATATAAAAAGAAACATGACCACTAGGAAAGCTTAGATGTTGGTAGTTAACAATTACCCTTACTAAACTACTATTTGGTCTTGGTCTATTAATTAGGGTCTTTATTAAATAGGTAATTATTCCAATAAGTAGCGTAGCTGAACAATAAACGGATTCGCGTTTCTTTTTAAAGATAAATAGTAATAAAGCACCTCCTAAAACTAAACTAATGGAAACCCAAAATGAACCAAACCAACTGATGCCTTTCATAAAAGAATCAATACTATCGTTATGATGTTCTTGAATCTCTTCCGAAAATTTGGAATCAAGCCAAGGGTTTGGGAAAATAAAGACAAGTATACTCAAGAAAATAAACCCTAAAGAGATAATACCAAGTATTATAATCGCATGTTTTCTGCCAAAATTTCTCATTTCTATATATTTGAATGGCGGTGTTTATTCCTAAGTTAAGCTTTCAATTCTAAATTAAATTTAAGATTTAGGAGAAATATCGGAAAACATAATCATCAATGAGTTTCTGAAGAGATTAATCAATTGATTAAATGATGCGAAACGGATAGCAAAACTAATCCTTTTAAACAACGTTATAAAATTAGAAGCTTTAATTAATTAAATCTAGCTGTCATGAAATTATTTTCGTTGTTTATCATATGTGTTTCAATAAATGTTTCAAGTTACAGTCAATATAAGGTTTATAGAGAGGTGATCTTATTTTATCCAAAAAACAAAATAGATACCGTATCCAAACAAGTTTTAATTCTCTCAAAAGATTTGGTAGGTTTATCAGAACGACAAATTAAAATTTTAAGAGTAGCAACCAACACCAAAGATTTTGAAAAATATAGTTCTTTAAATATCAATCCTAATTTATATACGCTAGTGTTGATTGGCAAAGATGGAGGAAAGAAATTTAGTTCAAATATCATCATCACATCCGCCAAATTGTACAGCCTCATTGATCAAATGCCAATGCGTAAACAAGAGATGAGAAATTAGTTGAAATTATATAGGATAATGAACGCTGACAGGGTTCCAAACCCTGTCAGCGTTTTAACAGAATTCAAAACCCTGACAATGTTTAATAAACTTCGGTCCCTTGACTTCCGACCTTTAAACCTACATATTCCTCCGATACTGACCACCAACCTCATACAGCGCATTAGAAATTTGTCCTAAAGAACAAACCTTGGTCGCTTCCATTAATCCTTCGAAAATATTCTCTCCGTGAATGGCTTTAAGTTGTAAATCTTTCAGTAGAGCGGCTGTTAAATCGCTATTTCTATCTTGGAAAGCTTTTAAATTCCGAATTTGTAGTTGTTTTTCCTCTTCGGTTGCTC
>JBKJLB010000211.1:0-2898 GCA_046597075.1 Pelobium sp. | reverse complement strand
TTAAAATCTTTTCTAAGTTTTATTGTGTAAAACACCCAGACTCGGAACGTGAGTTTGGGTGTTTTTACATTTAATTTCAGATAAAATATATCTTCTCCTCCCTTTTGTCTATAAATATGCTGCTTTGGGCTTTATTAGACTCCCTATTGTTTTGTTATTCATTTATTTGCAAATTGAATTACTATTACAATTCTTTAAATTGCTGGTGATTCGTTTATTTTTTATTGAAAATGAAGAAGTTAAAGATTACCAGTTCGGGCATACAAATAATAACGTTACATCTAGTTTTTTGGATTTTATTGGTGTTACCTCCGTTTTTATTCAGATATAACGCTCCAGAGAACAGGTTTTCAGATTATTCTTTATATCGTTTTTTATCAAATAATGCACTGTTAGCTATTATTTTTTATTTAAACGCCTTTTACATCTATCCAAAAATTTTCAAAAGAAAAGGATTAACGCTTTACATCATCATTATTTTGATTTTGGTAATTGCAGCGTGGTTTTGCTCTCAGTATGTAGATTTACACCTATTCCCCTCTAAACGTAAATGGGGTCGTCCAATATTTTCGAATATCATTTCTTACATTTTTATACTTGGAACCAGCTGTAGTTATCGAATCATCATGGATCATATCAAACAGCAAAAAAATAATAAGGAAAAAGAAACAGAAAATTTAAAAACTGAGCTCAGTTTTTTACGCTCGCAAGTTAGTCCGCATTTTATGTTCAACGTGTTGAACAATTTAGTTTCTTTGGCAAGAAAGAAAAGTGATAAAATGGAACCTGCCCTATTACAGTTATCTTCTCTATTGCGCTACATGCTTTACGAGGGTAATCATGGGACCATCAACCTTAGTCAAGAAATAAACTACCTTCAAGGATATATAGACCTACAAAACTTACGCTTTGGAGATGATGTTAAAGTTTCCTTTGAAGTAGAAGGTAACCCAGATAATTTTAAACTCGAGCCTATGTTATTGATTCCTTTTGTAGAAAATGCTTTTAAACATGGGATGGGAACTTTAGCTAACCCCTTCATAAATATCGAATTAAAGATTGTGGGCAATACCTTAGTTTTTATAGTTGAGAACGACGTACAACCAGTTGGCGAAAGTAAAGACAAAAGCTCGGGCATTGGCCTAGCAAATACACAAAGGCGTTTAGACTTATTATATCACAATCACTATAGTTTAGACATTACTAATGAAAATGAACGCTATATTGTGAAACTAATGTTGGACATGCATGATTAGGTGTTTAATTGTTGACGACGAGTCTTTGGCTAGGGAATTAATGGCCGATAATGTTGCCCAAGTTCCATTTCTTGAGTTAGCTGGTACTTGTAAAAATGCAATGCAAGCGCTAGAGTTTATCCAAAAAGAAAAAGTAGACCTTCTTTTTTTAGATATCCAAATGCCTGGTTTAAGTGGTTTACAAATGGTAAAAAGTTTGGCTAACCCACCAATGATCATATTCGTTACCGCTTATGAGCAATATGCGTTAGAGGGTTTTGATTTAGATGTAATTGATTATTTACTAAAGCCTGTCCCGTTTGATCGATTTCTAAAATCTGTAAACAAAGCTTACGATTTATATAATCTTAAACAAATACCAATAGAACAAACAACATCAAATCAATATCTTTTTGTTAATGCAGATTATAGTCATATAAAAATTAAATTAGCAGACATTGAATACGTGGAGGGCTTAAAAGATTATATCAAAATATATCTAATACACTCCGAAAAACCTATCATCACCAGGTTAAGTATGCGCTATTTAGAAGAAAAGCTAGATAGTAACCATTTCTTAAGAGTACATAAATCATTTATTGTTTCTTTAGATCACATGTCGGCTTTTAAAAGAAATCATGTGATATTACCTCATAAAGAAATTTCAGTGACAGACCATTACCGTGATGCATTAATGCAGCATATCAGTAAAAAAAATCTGTAAACAAATCTCATTAAAACCCGTTTTCATCTACTTTATATCGGCTTAGGTATCATAACTTATGTGCTTAGAAATTGCTTGATTAACATTGTAATGTTAAAAAAATATTCATCCCAATATTAAAATGAAAAAAAACCAATTGTTGCTGACCCTTTCAGTCTTTTTAATGAGCATTCAATTTTCATTTGCTCAAGACAATGTAATTATTCCTAATGCACCAGCTTTGGTAAAGATTGACGGTAAGTTAACCGAGTTTGCCGATTCATTAGCAAATTATGATAAAACCACAAAAGTTTACTATGCATTAGCACATGATGCCAATAATTTATATGTTTTTATTAAGGCAAACGGACAGCAAGAACAAAACAAAATAATGGCTGGAGGTATTAATATATCCGTAAATAATAAGGGGAAGAAAAAAGAAAGTTCTACTGTTACTTTTCCAGTTGTTGATAGAGCCGCAATGATGAGTAACTGGAGAAACGGAAGAGGTGGTGAGCAGAGCAATAGAACAGGTGGAGCAGCGCCAACTGAAAGGACTCCAGAAGAAAGAGCAGCGCAAAGAGCAGAGATGAGAAAGAAAATGCTCAGTCAGTTTAAAGAAATTAAGGTGCTTGGATTAACCGATATCAGTGTGGAGAGCATCTCAATTTACAACACTTACGGTATTAAAACGGGCATAAATTATAATGAAAAAAACGCACTGATATATGAATTAGCTATTCCGCTAAAACTTGTTAATGTGGATTTAGGAAGTGTCGATGAGATTGCTGTAAACATAAAATTAAATGGACTAGAATTACCAGAAACAGGAAGTGGTGGTTTTGGCGGTGGTGAAGGCAGGCCGGGTGGTTTTAGTGGCGGTACAGGTGGCGGAAGCTTTGGTGGTGGCAGACCAGGAGGAGAAGCGGGAGCTGCCAATATGATGGCATTATTTACACC
>JBKJLB010000066.1:0-10881 GCA_046597075.1 Pelobium sp. | reverse complement strand
TAGGCATTAAAATTTCATATTATACGTTAATGATTCCTGTGAGTTTAGAATTTGAAAAATTTAAAGATATGTTAAAGAGAGTTTTTTTAGGTTTATTTATTGCAGCAACAATTGCTTGTACCGCTGCACCAAGAGTTGTAGATAGAGATGTGCCAGGATCTAACAACCTAAAACCAGATCCTCGCCAAGAGTTGATTACCAAAGAAATTGCTGAGCTAGTCCAAAACTTGAATTACAAAAAACCAGTGCTTAATGATTCTTTAGGCTCTGTGATATTTAATAATTACATCAAGGGAATGGATCCTAATAAGAGCTATTTTTTAGCTACTGATATGCTGGATTTTGAGCAGTATCGCAAAACCTTTGATGATGATATGAAAAATGGAGATTTATCTGCCGCTTTTTACATGTTCAATGTTTATCAAATGAGGTATAATGAGGCCATGAACTTTTCTTTCAAAGCCCTTTCTGGCAAATTTGATTTTAGCAAAAACGAAGTTTATATTTATGATAGAGAGAAATTACCATGGTTTAAAGATTTAGCAGAAAGTAATCAATCATGGATAAAAAAAGTTAAATACGATTTCTTAAACCTAAAATTAGCCAAGCAGGTCGATACTGCAATTGTATCAACACTTACAAAACGATATAAAAATTTATTAGCTCAGTCTAATAAAATTAATAATCAGGATGCTTTTCAAGTCATCATGACTGCTTTCACCAACTCAATAGACCCACACACAAGTTATTTTAATCCTGCTAATGCCGCTAATTTTAATATTGATATGGCAAGGTCTTTAGAAGGAATTGGAGCAACTTTATCATCAGAAAATGAATTTGTGACTATTAAAAGTGTGGTGACAGGCGGTCCAGCAGATAAGAGTAAGCAATTAAAAATTGATGATAAAATCATCGCAGTGGCGCAAGGAGATAAAGACTTTGTTGATGTGGTAGGCTGGAGACTTGATAATGCCATAGCCTTAATTAGAGGTACAAAAGGGACTACTGTAAAGTTAAGAATATTATCAAAAGACCAAGATTTATCGTCTACACCAAAGATTGTTTCTATGGTTCGTGAGAAAATCATTTTAGAAGATCAATCGGTACAAAAGAAAATAAAATCTGTTATCCGAGATGGAAAAACTTACAATTACGGAGTAATAGAAATTCCAGCATTTTATGCTGATTGGGCTGAAATGCAGAAAGGAAACCCTAACTACAAATCAACAACTAGAGATGTTAAACTGATTTTAGATTCGTTGAAAAGCGAAAATGTAGATGGCATTGTGATTGATTTACGTGGAAATGGAGGTGGTTCTTTAACGGAAGCGATAGAATTAACAGGTTTGTTTATTCCGAAAGGTCCAATAGTTCAGGTAAAAGATTATCGCAATAAAGTTGAAGTTGATGAGGATGAAGATCCAACGGTGAGTTGGGCTGGCCCTTTGGTAGTCATGACCGATCGTTTCAGTGCTTCTGCTTCAGAAATTTTTGCTGGAGCCATCCAAGATTACGGACGTGGAATTATTGTTGGGAACCAAACTTATGGTAAAGGAACCGTACAATCTGCAATTGATATGAGAAGGGTAAACCCTGATCTAGGTGATAAAGGCGGTCAAATTAATCTAACAATGGGTAAGTTTTATCGTATCACTGGTAGCTCTACTCAGCATAAAGGTGTAACTCCTGATGTTGAATTTCCAACTATTTTTCCAGCTGATAAATATGGCGAAAGTTCTGAGCCATCGGCTTTGCCTTGGGACGAGATTAAAAGCAGTAATTACACAAAATATGCTGATTTAAGTAAAGCAATTGGGGAGTTAATAAACGCCCATAATGTGAGGATGAAAACCAGTTACGAATTTAGCTATCTTCTACAAGATATTGCTGAATTTAAGAAAAGAGACGGAGAAACTTCACTTCCATTGAATGAGCAAGCCTTAATAAAGCAAAGAGATGAGTTGGAATCAAAGAAAGTAAAAAGAGAGGATGAAATAAAGCGGTTGAGAGGTGGAGTTCTTGTTAAAATTGAGTCCAAATCAACAGATTTTACTAAACCGAAAAAAGAAGAACCACATGATTTTGTTCAAGATGAATCATTGCAAATTATCACGGATTTTATTGCAAACCCACAAATAGCGAAATCAAATAAAAAGCAATAATTTAAACGCTCGGTTAAGCCGAGCGTTTTTTGTATCAAAAAGGTTATCAATTTTTTGATATTAACTTCTTAAATTGGTGTTTCAACTTTTAACAAAATCTTGAACCACAATGGATAGAAGAAAATTCCTTATCAACACTTCCGTAGCCGGATTAGCATCTACCGCTTTAGCATCTACTTCTTTCAATCTGCAAGCTGCAGAAATAGATAGAAGAGACAATTCAGATTTCTTCCATGATGACTTTGAACTTAATGAAGTTACCATCGATCAATTGCAAAATATGATGGAAAGTGGAAAGGCAACAGCTAAATCAATCACTCAAATTTATTTAAAAAGGATTGATGCGATGGATAAAAAAGGTCCTGCAATTAATGCAGTCATTGAATTAAATCCAGACGCTTTAAAGATTGCCGAAGAAATGGATAAGGAAAGGAAAAGTGGTAAGGTAAGGGGTAAGATGCATGGCATTCCTGTTTTAATTAAGGATAATATCAATACAGGAGACAAAATGATGACCACTGCTGGCGCCTTGGCTATGGTAGGTAATTATGCAAGCGAAGATGCATTTATTGTAAAGCAACTTAGGGCAGCAGGAGCAGTTTTATTGGGTAAAACCAATTTAAGTGAGTGGGCTAATTTTCGTTCAGACAACTCTACCAGTGGATGGAGCGGAAGGGGCGGTCAAACCCGAATGCCATATATTTTAGATAGAAATCCTTCAGGCTCAAGCTCTGGTACAGGAGCTTCTGTAGCAGCTAATTTTTGTGCAATTGGAATTGGTACTGAAACTGATGGATCCATTGTTTCACCTTCATCTATGAGTGGTTTAGTAGGTATTAAGCCAACAGTTGGTTTATTAAGCAGAACAGGAATTATTCCAATATCTGCAACACAAGATACTGCAGGACCAATGGGTCGCTCGGTAAAAGATGCGGCAATTTTTTTAAGTGTTTTAGCTGGTGTGGATGAAAAAGATCCAGTAACTAAAGAAAGCATTGGTAAAACTAACAAGGATTATGCCGCTAACTTAAGTTCAACAGGACTAAAAGGAAAAAGAATAGGGATAGAGAAGAGCTTTTTAACTCGTGGAAATCCTGAAGTTGTCGCCATTTTCAAAAAATCTATTGACATTATGAAATCACTAGGTGCTACACTCGAAGAAGTTGATTTTAGGAGTAAAGTATCTAAAGAAGTTGGAAATGCAGAAGGCGATGTTTTACAATATGAGTTTAAAGATGGCTTAAATAAATATCTAACTACAGCCAATGCGAAAGTGAAAACATTAGCAGACGTCATTAAATTTAATGAGGCCCATGCCAAAGAATCAATGCCGTTTTTTATGCAGGAAACTTTAATAGAAAGTGATGCAAAAGAAGGCTTAGAAAGCGAAAAATATAAGGAAGCGGTTGCTAAATCAACTAAATCTAGAAAGGTAATAGCGAACACATTAAAAGAAAATAATTTTGATGCTCTAATTGGAATTTCTAACGGACCCGCGGCTTGTATCGATAATATTAATGGAGATTATGGTACTGGATTTTCATTCTCAGGCCCGGCTGCAACGGCGGGCTACCCACACATCACCTTGCCAATGGGGATGTTGCATGAATTACCTATCGGGATTTCTTTTATTGGTGATGCCTATCAAGAAGAGAAGTTGATTCAGATGGCTTATGCTTTTGAGCAAGCTACAAAAGCCAGAAAAGCACCAAAATTTATTCCTTCAGCCATTCCAAAAGCAGGGACTAACTCTTAATAAATTACAATTAAAAATGCTCCTATAATTCATCTTAGGAGCATTTTTAATTTAAATAGATCCTCCGTTTATTAACACAGAATCAATCGTTAGTTCTTGTATGTAAGAGTTTCCAGCTTTACAGGTCATCATTCTGCTAAATGCAAGTTTTCCTAATTTAAACCCACTTGTTTCTGCATATGCAATTTCTGGAAAATAGAGTTGGGGAATAAATCCATCACTGATGGCTACAACGCTCAAATCATCTGGAATTTTTATCTTTAATTTTTGAACCACCTTCATAACCCCAGTTAAGATTTCATCGCTCATACAAAAAACAGCATCAGGTTTATTCTTTTCATAAGCCTTAATAAAAGCTATGCTTGCTGCCTCGGCACTATTGGCAAAATCAATGGTATAATTTATTGTATTTTCTTTTTTTTCCATTTCTTTTTCAAAAGCGGCCAGCCTTTTATTAGAGATGGATAAATGTATATCTCCAAATAATGCTAAAATATTCTTCTTCTTTTTAATTAGCGCTTCAACGGCTAGTTGAGTAGCTAAAGTATCTGCAACACATACTTTATTGCAGGCTTCAAAAGTTGGGACTTTATCAAAAAATATAATTGGGATATCTTGATTCTCTACTTTTAAAAATGGCGCTATATCTTCAGTTTTTGAGGTAATGGAAACAAAGATACCTGCGACTCTACTTTGCTTACATCGTTTTAAATTCTCCAGTTCAATTATAGGGTCATCAACAGATTGAAGTATAATTAAAGAATAGCCATATCGGCGAGCTTCTTCCTCTAATGAACTAATAAAAGAATGATAAAAGTAATTTGATATTGCAGGCACAATTACCCCAAACTCTTTACTGTTATTGGTCCTTAAATTAATAGCATAAGTATTAGGTTCATACTCTAAAATTTCCGATAGCTCTCTAACTTTATCTTTAGTTTCTTTAGAAATATCTGGATGATCTTTTAAAGCTCTAGAAACTGTTGATATGCTTAAATTAAGCATCTCTGCGAGTTTTTTTAGGGTCACATTTGGTCTCAAAATGATTATTATTTAATTTTCGAATATAATAATTTTCCACAACAAACATGTTCGCAAAGCTTTGCGAACATGTTTGTTATATTTAAGTATTTTTTAATAGTAAATTTATTAATGAGTAAATATACTTTTGAGAAACCACTATTTGTAAGCCGTTTAAATTAAATACCTTAAAAATTGTTTAATTTATTTTGTGAAGTATTTTACTACAACACTATTAATAATACATAATAATAATGTACCCGAAGTAAGTAATAAAGTGCTTTCAAATTCTACTTTATCCTATTAATGATAAAGTGATTATAATTGTTTTATCGGTTACTTCACAAATAATTAGAGTGGATTTATTTGATCTTTTTTAAACAATGTCTAGTTAAAGTATGAATTTGCGAAATAATAATTTATTCCTAAAAAATGCTGCAATTGAAGTTCTAAAAGGGGCATCAGGTAATGACGGGATTAAGGCATCATCTGAGGAAACTGATAACTACAATAGGATTTGGGCAAGGGATAGCGCTGTTTCGTCTTTGGCAATTCTAACTAATCAAATCAAGCATCTTTATCCTAATATAAAAGCATCAATTGTTACTTTGCAAAATGCGGCAAACTCAAACGGACAAATTCCATCAAACGTTTCAACTGATGAATCTGAAACTATAAAAGGCGTTAGCTTTGGTGGCCCAGTTGGAAGAACGGATACCAGTTTTTGGTGGCTAATTATGAGTATTAGTTACTTGCAACAGCAAGAAGATTTGAGTTTAAAGTCTATAGTTTATGAACAAGCAAAAAAGATATTTCAATTAGCGAATTCTTGGGAGTTTAACGGGAAGAATTTGATGTATGTGCCCATGAGCAGTAACTGGGCAGATGAATATGTTACACATGGTTACGTTTTGTATGATCAAATTTTAAGGTACTGGGCACAAGATTTGGCGGGCGATTATTTTAATCAAGAGGATTGGAAAATAAAAGCTGCAATTATTAAAACAGCTATTAAACAACACTATTTATTTGAAGCAGATTTAAAAAACAGTCTTTATACGGTTGCTCAACACAATCAATTGCAAGATTTTGATTTAGAACATCAATTTATTGCATCTTTCTCTCCTGGAGATAGGATTGAGCGTTTTGATGCTTGGTCAGTTGCTTTATTATGCATACTCAATATCCCATCTCAAAAAAGCGCCAAAAAATTAGAAAAAGCTATTTTAAACATCTTTGAAGAAAGTAATCAAAAAGGGATTCCGGCCTTTTATCCGTTCATTAATGAGACTGATAAATTAGCAGATTTTTTAAAGCTGAATCATCATTATAGATTTAAAAATCACCCAGGGCATTTTCATAATGGAGGAATCTGGCCAGTTGTAAATGGATTTCTAATTGCAGGCTTACAAACTGCGGGCTTCAACAAAACCGCAAAACTATTAATGGATGCTTTGGAAAATAATTTACAAAGTACAGTCGTTGATTATCCTTTTGCAGAGTATTTTGATTTTAATGAAGGCCATCCAAATGGCGTTAAAAATTTGTGCTACAGTGCTTCAGGATATCTGATTGCGCAACAGGCCCTAAATCACCAAAAAGATTTTAGATCTTATTTGTTTCCAAATCAACAAGATGAGGACAAAATTTTAGAAATCATCAATCATCAAACTCAAAATGTAATCCATAAATTAGCATTAAACACTAATAATAAATACGCAATTTCTATTTCTGGAGAATCTGGTTGTGGTAAAACCACACTTGCGAAATCTATACATAAACAATTAGAATCTACTGGATGGAAGGTGTTGGTTCTACATCAGGATGAGTATTTTAAACTTCCTCCAAAACAAAATCATGATGCAAGGTTAGTTGACCTAAATCACATTGGTCCACAAGAAGTTAGATTACCATTGCTGAATGAGCATATTGTGAATATAAAAGCAGGAGAGCATAATTTTTTAAATGTACCACGTATGGATTGGGATTCTGATACCGAGCAAATAAAGCAATTAGATATCAAAAATGTTGATTTAATTATTGTTGAGGGCACTTATACCTCTTTGTTAAAAAATGTAGATAAGCGCATCTTCATTGATACCAATTATCAAGCTACCAGACAAAACAGAGTTAATAGAAACCGTGAGACTGTGACTGAATTTATTGAACGGGTTTTACAGAAGGAGAGTGAAATTATTCAAAAGCACAAAGAATTAGCCGATTTAGTATTAGATCAAAATCTAAATATTATTAACAAATAAGAATTTAAAGCATATGAAATTACCTAAAATCAAACTTAGCTTCTGGCAAATCATCAACATGAATTTTGGGTTTTTTGGCCTGCAATATAGCTTCGGTTTACAGCAAGCTAACATGAGTCCTATTTACTCTTATTTAGGTGCCGAAGAAAGTAAATTGCCTTACTTATGGCTAGCAGGTCCTATCACGGGATTAATTATCCAACCTATTGTGGGCGCTTTAAGTGATAAAACCGTTACCAAATGGGGCAGACGAACACCTTACTTTTTGATTGGTGCGATTTTTTGTAGCCTTTGTTTATTCATAATGCCGTATAGCAGTTCAGTTTGGATGGCAGCTAGTATTTTATGGATTTTAGATGCGGCAAATAATATTACACAAGAACCTTATAGAGCGTTTGTAAGTGATAAGTTAGATAAAGAACAACATGCTTTAGGTTTCTTAACACAAAGTGCTTTTACTGGCTTAGGTCAAACGCTTTCCTACTTAACGCCCACGCTACTCATATTTTTTGGAATTAGTAAAATGGCCGTTAATGAAAGCGGCATACCAATAACTACCATGATTGCCTTTTTAATAGGGGCAGTAGTTTCTATAGGATCTATCCTATGGACATTAAAGTCTACCAAAGAAATTCCTTTAACAGCAGAAGAAATAGCCGAGATCAGACAGTCTCCTGTGGGGGTTAAGTCTACTTTTAAGGATATTTGGGAGGCCGTAACAGATATGCCAAGTACCATGAAACAAATGATACCGATGATGTTTTTTACCTGGTACGCCATGTTTATTTACTGGATATATATTGCAAAAACTTTATCAAGATCTGTGTTTGGCGCAACACAATCTAGCGCTGCCGGATTTAGAGATGCTGATATTTTATCAGGACAAATTGGGGCATTTTATAATTTTATTGCTTTTGTTTCCGCTTTTGGTTTGGCGTGGCTCGCGAAAAAATATGGTGCAAAATACATTCATGCAATTTGTTTGAGTTTTGCTGGAATTGGTCTTTTTATTCTGCCATCCATAAATGATCCAGTATATGTATTTATTCCAATGATTGGGATGGGACTATCATGGGCAAGTATGATGGGTAATCCATATGTGATGTTGGCAGGAAGTATTCCGCCTGAAAGGACAGGGGTTTATATGGGAATCTTTAATATGTTTATTGTGATACCCATGTTACTGCAAAATGTAACCATGCCATTATATTATGAAAGTTGGTTAGGCAATAACCCAATTAATGCAATGAAGTTAGCGGGAGTGATGTTAATTATTGGGTCTATTTGTACTTTATTTATTTCCTTAAAGGGCAATCAAAATAACGCAACCCCTGTGCGCTCTGGTGGCGGACACTGATTTGATTAACTTAGGTTTGGATTTTGATTTAAATTGACGATTAGAAGCTTTTATTGATGGTATAACTACTATCATAATCAGTCAAAAGTTTTGAATCTGAAAATACTCTAGGGGGTTATTTTTAAGGATTTATCCATAAAATATATTTCTTTAGAGATTTCTATGGATAATGATCACAACCTTTTAAATTTATCAATAACAATAAATGTTAAAATGCTTTAAGCAAATTTTCATTTTTTATTTTGATTATCCTTAAATCCATTTACCGCAGTATGGCCATCAGAATTGAAAAAATCATTAAAAATTTAGACTAAAATTTAAGAATTTATCCCTGAGGTAAAGTGATTTTAAATGTTGCACCATTACCTTCATTAGATTCAATATCAAAAGTTCCTTTTAAGCCGGTTATAAGATACTTTACCAGAGCTAAACCAAAACCATATCCTATTTCTCCGCTTGTTCCATCTGATGAAGTTGCAGAACCACTTAAAATTTCGTTGATTTTTCCTTGAGTAAGACCTGCTCCGCTATCTGATACTAAGATATTTAGGTAGTTCTTATCATCAATTATTTGCAAATCAAGATTGACTTTAACACTACCACCAAGTGGGGTGAATTTTAGCGCATTAGATACTAGATTTCCTATGATTTGTAATAACTTATCTTTTGAAAATGGGACTTGCTCTACTTTACTATTTATAAATACTTGGAAATTGATAGTTTTATTCAATGCTTGAGGAGCATATAACTTCTCTAATTTATCTTTCAACAATAGTAAATTAAACTCATTTGATTGAAGTTTTAGCGTTTCTTTATCTCCACTTAAAATTTCATCGGCAAGTTCTAATAGTGATGTACCACTTTTTTGAATTAATTTGATAAACTCTAAAACTTCATCAAGCTTATTATCATCTCCTTGTTCACTAATTAATTGAGCAAGCCCAATTATACCACCAATTGGACCTCTAATATCATGAGCTACCTTTTTATTGGTTTCTTTTGATTCTGCCAAGCGGTTCTTTAAGTTTGCTATTACTTTAAGGGCTGTCAAACGATTAACGATTTCGTTTGCAATAATCTTAAGAAGCTCTACTTTTTCTGGAGAAACCTCTTTTAGGCTAGAATCAAGTACACAAAGCGCTCCTAGATTTACTCCACTGTTAGTTTGCAGAGGAACACCTAAATAATATTTTAATTTTGGATGATCAGCTACATAGAACTTCTCTTTGAATCGCTCATCAATGCTTAAATCTTTTACTTCAAAATTATTATCACCTAATATGGTATATTGACAAACAGAATCTTCCCTTGGCATTTGTGTTAAATCTAAACCATGAGAAGAAATGGTCCACTGCGTATAAGAATCAATTAAATTTATAAGTGAGATAGGTGTACCCGCAACTTTGGCTGCAAGTAAAGTTAAATCTTTAAAATTTGATTCTAGATCACTATAATCTAAGTCAAATTCCGAAAGGCTAGTTAGCCTTTCCATCTCATTTATAGGGATTGGAGCTTGCATATTTTATTTAAAAATATATAGTTAGTCTGTATTTATTGTGAATTCTTTAATCTCTTTATTTTAAAACAGCTAAGGCAGCTTTTAGTTGCGGAATCTTACTTTCAATTTCTGATGCTGAACAAGCTCCAACAGATGCCCTATACCAACACATATCCTCTGTCCCAAAAGCTGAGAAAGGGACTAATGCGATATTTGCCTCTTTAATTAAATAGAAATTTAGTTTTGCTGGTGTATCTAAAACTTCACCGGTTGGCGTTGTTTTTCCAACGTAATCAATTTTAATGGTTAAGTAAATTGCCCCCATTGGAGCAATAGCCTCGATTGCAAAACCTTCCGCTTTCAAATTCATTAATCCATTATACAGCGCATCTAGGCTTGTTTTTATTTGCGCTTTAAAATCATTTAAAAAATTATCAACCGATATGGTATCATTTAAAAATTTAGAAGTAGCAACTTGCTCAGCTTTTGGAGACCAGGCACCCATGTGTCCAATTACAGCTTTCATTTTACTAATAATATTCAATGGTCCAAATCCCCAACCTACTCTTACACCGGTTGCAGCAAAACATTTAGATCCACCATCAATAAAAATGGTATAATCTCTCATAGCTGGTACTAAGGTTACTGGATCAACATGGTGATGATCGCCAAAAGTTAATTGAGAATAGATTTGATCGTATAAAATGTAGAGTGGTTTTTCTTGTACACCTCTGGATTTGTTTTCTTCTAATACTAGCTCGCATATTCCTTTTAAGCCTTCTGCAGAAAACATCGTTCCTGTAGGGTTTAGCGGGGAGCATAATGCT
>JBKJLB010000174.1:0-3153 GCA_046597075.1 Pelobium sp. | reverse complement strand
CTATATCACCAACCCAACAAAGTACTTTGAAGTTAACAGCGCTATCGCCAAAATTATCCAATAAGATTAGTGGATTGGGCTCCTTCATCACTTCTTCACTTTTATCCAAAACTTCTTTAAAAATTTGCTTTACCAAGTCGATATCTGAACCATAGGCAACGCCAACTTCTAACGAAATCCGCTTATGTGTATTGCTTAAAGTCCAGTTAATCAAATTTTGCGACAGCAAATCTCCATTGGGTATTATTACTTCAGAGCCATCTAATGTTAAGATTTTACTCGCTCTAATACCCATATATCTAACAGTACCTGTTTCGTTCCCTATTTCAATTAAATCTCCCACTTGAATTGGCTTTTCAAAAACCATTACTAAACCAGAGACCACATTGTTCACAATATTTTGCAAACCAAAACCAATACCAACACCCAAAGCACCGATAATAATAGTGATTTTATCTAGCGGAACGCCAGATGCAGCAATAGCAATTAGAAAACCAATAACCCAAATAGAAAGACGGACTAAAAGTAGTGATGAGCTGTATTTTGCCTTTCTAGATTTATTCTTGATACTCTCGTCGGCAAACTCAAAAAAGTAACTTACCACCTTACCTATAACGGTTGATAGGTAAAGAATAACAATAAATAGAATAAAGCTACCAAAAGTAAAAGTTGTACTTCCTATTTTACGAACTTCACTAAGGAAACTTTTTGTAGCATCAAAAATATTATCAAATATACCTAGGTTTTGGGTAAAGAAAACCAATAGTAAAATAATCGCTATGAGCTTTAAGAAATTTCCTACACTGTTTTTGAGATTTTTAAAATCGAGATACGACGATATTCTATTGATGTGGAGTTTTCCAACCTCCATTTGTAAATAAATTCCTTCTGTAATAATATTTACGAAAACATATAAACTTAGGCCTTCCACCATAGTAAAAACCGCTGTTGTTGCTGCAATTTTAGCCAAGCTATATCTTCCGAAAACATTAGCCAAAATTGAAAACACTAATAATGCGAAATAGCCATAAACCGCATAACTGAACCGCTCCATTTTTTCGGGGTAGCTGTTTAAAATGTTGCGTTTATAATACCTGATAGAAAAAATGAGTACAGCAACGGTGATAAAGAAAAATACAATCCTTTCTGAAGAAGAGACCTCGAAATATAAATTAGAAACGTTGAAAATAAAAACAAATCCTGTTAAAATAAACCAAGATCTAAATACCGTTTCTGAAAAGGACTTTCTGGCAATGATGCCAATAACTATCATCAAAACCAATAAATAAATTTGATCCAAAACTATTGGAGGATGATAATAAAAGAAAGGTCCGATGGTGCACACTACTGCTAAGGCAGCTAAAGCAGGAAATCTAGAAGCCAAAGGCGCCTGTTCGAAAATTGTGATGGAGTTGGCGTCGTGATCTTTAATAATAGTTAGCTTATTTCGCAACAGCCAGATGAATAATATCAAAAATAAAGCAAGGTTAATTAGGTGAACTTTGTAGCTAAAGTTTACATAATAGCTCAATAACCTATAATTAATGCTAATGGTGTTCGAAATCCCCTCTTTTAATTCGCTAAAAAAAGATGGGACCTTAACATCCCACAAATACGGGTATTCTTTTGTAAATGTTCTATCATTTAACTTTTTGAAGCCAATGTTAATTTGATCATTAAAATCATTTACTTCTAACTGAGCCGCTGATACCCTATTTAATAATAATCCTATTTTTAAAATCGCGTTATTACTTACGGAATCTAGACGGTGCCACTTAGGACCTAAAGAATTTAAGCGTGTAAAAAATCGGTTTCTTAAGGCAGAATCAGCCGGCAAATTTCTAAAGGTTGAATCTGTAGTGAAGGAACTAAGTGTTTCCTTCATTTCTACTAAAGAAGCATTGTAAGTTGTCAATTGCTTATCCCACTTATTCAACTGTTTTTGAAGAGTTGCAAAATAATCTTGAAAGTTAGATAGAAACCTTAGGGTAACTACACTACCATCAAAAGATCTTTTTTGAAAAACTTCTAATCTAGCTTCTATTTGCGGAAGCGTTGAGCTGACATCTAAAGTATCAAAACCATTTCCAAGCGCTCCATTAATCTTATTTAGTTGATCAGCATATTGATCTACTTTTTTTATAAGGATGTTAAATGTAGTATCAGATGAATTAACTGATGTTGGCGGTTGATTTTCTATTTGAAATTTAAGAAGAGAGTCTGAAAGATTTTGTGATTGAGCAGAAATTGCAAAAACGCATAATTGCAGCAACAATAAAGCATAAGGAAAAAGTCGTTTGTACATTTTCAAACTATTGATTTTGAATGTAAATTAAGAAAAACTTATGCCTTTTCGCTTATGAAATCTAAAAGTAATTGCTCAGCCTCTTCACAAGCTTTTTCTAATACATTATTTTTTAGAACGATGTCAAATTTTGGGGCATAAGTCAATTCCTTCTCTGACTTTCTAATACGTTCCTTTAACTTCTCATCGGAATCTGTTCCACGTCCGGTAAATCTCTCGATTAAAACCTCTAAAGATGGGGGTTGTACAAATATTGCTAGTGCATTATCACCATATTTTTTTTTCAGCCTTAAGCCTCCTTCTACATCTAAATCAAAAATAACGGATTTTCCTTCATTCCAAATTCTTTGAATTTCATCTTTTAATGTGCCATAAAAAGTACCAGAATACACTTCCTCAAATTCTACAAATTCATGTTTGGCTACTTTATGTAGAAACTCCTCTTTAGAAATAAAATAATAATCTTTATTGTTAATTTCATCACCTCTAGGAGCTCTAGTTGTTGCCGAAATTGAGAAAGATACTTGCCCAGGAAAGGTTTTTAATAGGTGATGAACAATTGTGGTTTTACCTGCGCCAGAAGGAGCAGAAAATATAATGAGTTTACCTTGATTCATTTCTTTAAGCTAAAAGCCAAAAGCTAAAATCTAAAGCTTTTTACTTCAGACTTTTTACTTTAAACTTTATAAAACGTTTAACAATTGTTCTTTTATTTTCTCTAGTTCTTCTTTCATCCCCACAACATAACGTTGGATAATTGCGTCATTTGCTTTAGAGCCCATCGTATTAATTTCGCGGCCAATTTCTTGAGAGATGAAACCTAATTTTTTACCATTAGCATCTTTATC
>JBKJLB010000064.1:0-10772 GCA_046597075.1 Pelobium sp. | reverse complement strand
TCAGTTTGATATTGCCATCCTTCAAATCTCTGATCCAGCATTTAAAACGTTATCGGCTTTGCCTTATACCTTTAAGAAAATAGACTCTGATTTAGGTGAAGATGTTTATACCATTGGTTATCCTAAAGATGATGTAGTTTACGGTAAAGGTTATTTAAGCTCTGCAACTGGTTTTGGTGGAGATTCTACAGCTTATCAAATTTCAATTCCTGTAAACCCAGGTAACTCTGGTGGACCTTTAATGGACAACAGAGGAAATGTAATTGGAATTGTAAGTGGTAAACAAACACAAGCTGATGGTGCTGCATTTGCAGTAAAGTCCGACTTTTTATTGAAAGCAATAGACAATATTCCACAAGATTCTTTAAAACAAAAAATCAGTATTAACAAAAAGAATACAATGGCTGGTTTGAGTAGGATTCAGCAGGTTAAGAAGATGCAAGATTTCATCTTCATTGTTAAAGTTTATAATTAAAACCCTATATATTTACAATTAGCCTTGCAATTTTTGCGAGGCTTTTTTGTTTTTAGGCGTTTCCCTATCGGGTCGGGCTATACACTATAGTTTTTTTGATTGTCATCCCTAGCGAGGTCGAAGGACAATCAAAAAAAGCTACCGTTTCTATCCCTAACGTAATTTTAATTCATAATTGGAAATTATTAGCTATCAACTATTACCTATCCACTTCTCCCAAAACGATATCTAATGAGCCAATAATAGCCACTAAATCGGCTATCATAACGCCTTTAGATATTTCGGATAATACAGAAAGATTACAAAAACTAGGTCCACGAGATTTTACACGAAAGGGCTTATCAGAACGACCATCAGCCATAAAATAAAAACCAATTTCTCCTTTTGGATTTTCGGATCTAATATAAAAATCTTGAGCTTTTGGAACAGTCTTTTTTGGGACTAATGCTCTTGGATCAAACTCCTTAGTACGTTTATGTTCTTTACTAAGCTTTTCAACAGATTGCTCTATGATCTTTAAAGATTCTGCAATTTCGTCAATCCTCACTTTATATCGATTCCAGCAATCACCAACTGTTCCAATTTCACCATTGGCGTAAGGAATTTCAAAATCTAGTTCTGGATAAACAGAATACTCATCCACACGACGTAAATCATATTTTAAACCACTTCCACGCAGCATTGGACCAGAACATCCGTAATTAATTGCAACATCTAAAGGTAAAACCCCAATATTTGCAGTCCTTGAAATGAAAATTTGATTCTCTGTCAACAATTCGTTCAATTCTTTCATTTTAGGTTTAAAGTAATGAACAAACTCTTGGCAACGTTCTTCAAAACCAACCGGAACATCATAAAACAAGCCGCCAACCCAAATGTAATTGTATAACATTCTAGCTCCTGATGCCCATTCCAACATATTCATAATATGCTCTCGGTCTCTAAAACACCATAAGAAAGGGGTAAAGGCGCCAATATCAATTCCGTAAGTTCCAATGGCAATTAAGTGCGAAGCTATTCTATTGAGCTCGCAAACCAGTACCCTAATGTACTCTACTCTTTTAGGTATATCATTTTCTATCCCCAACATCCTTTCAACGCCCATTACAAATGCATGGTTGTTGTTCATGGAGGCTAAGTAATCCATACGATCTGTATATGGAATTATTTGAGCATAGTTAAGCGCTTCGCCATGTTTCTCAAAACAGCGGTGAAGATAACCCATATGCGGAATAACTTCTTTTACTATTTCACCATCAGTAATGAGCTCTAAACGTAAAACACCGTGTGTACTTGGGTGCTGTGGGCCTAAGTTCAAAACCATTTCTTCTGCAGAGACCGCATTAATTTTAGCTTGATAACGATCTAAAGCTTCTTGATGAAAATTTATAGTAGTGGATTCCAAATCTTAAAATTCAATTTTAATGTTGTGATATTCTTCTGCGTTTTGATAGTCTTTTCTTAACGGAAAGCCCTGCCAATCATCTGGTAAAAGTATTCTTCTTAAGTCGGGGTGATTTTCAAAATAAAGCCCCACCATGTCAAAAGCCTCACGCTCATGCCAATCTGCGGCTTTCCAAACCTCACTAACGCTTTTAAAAACCGGCAGATTTGTGAGTTTCCTATCGTTCTCTAAAGTAACTTTTAAAACAATTTGATGATTTTTGATGATGGAAGAAAGGTGATAAATCACACCAAATTTATTTTGTTCTACACCATAATCTACGCCAGTTAAACAAGATAGAAAATCAAACCAAGTATCTGGGTGGTCTCTTAGTGTTAAACAAACCTCGACTATTAAATTTGATTGAATGACTAAAGCTGGCTGCTTTTGGTCTATTTCTTCGGCTACAATTACTTGTTCACCAAATTTCTCAATTAAAATTTCTTTTACTCGATTAAATATCATGGGGCTAACCTTTCAAATTTCCAACTTTGATCTTTTTCCTGAATATATACGATTCGGTCGTGAAGACGACTTGAGCGGCCTTGCCAAAACTCAATACGATTTGGGATTACACGATAGCCGCCCCAATGTTCGGGTTTAATAACTTCTTTATCCTCGTATTCTTTCTCTAATTCAGCTAATCGTTCTTCTAAGAATTCTCTAGAAGATATGGTTTGGCTTTGTGGAGAAGTTAAAGCACCTAATTGGCTTCCTTTCGGGCGAGAGAGAAAATAGTGATTGGATTCTTCTTCGCTCACTTTCTCTACCACACCTTCAATTCTAATTTGACGTTCCAAATCTGCCCAAAAGAAAATGAGTGCAGCATATGGATTACTTTCAATTTCTTTTCCTTTTTGGCTTTCGTAATTGGTATAAAAAACGAAACCTTCTTCAGTAAATTCCTTTAGCAAAACAATTCTTGCCGAAGGAATTCCATTGGTATTCGCTGTTGCTAATGTCATGGCATTAGGCTCTAAAACCTCTGCATTTAAAGCTTCCTTAAACCATTTTTCAAACTGATTGTAAGGATTTGTTGCTACATCTGACTCTAATAAAGAAGCAGAGCGGTAATCCTGCCTTAAATTTTGAATGGTACTTTTGTCTATGCTCATGATAACACAAACTTAATGATTGTAAAATAGTTTCGACGAATGTTTTGAAATTTCAAATTTTGGTTAAAAATTTGATATTGCATACTGAAAGCTGATTTAGAAATGATTGGATAAAAACTTTTTAATTTGAATAACCGTTATTTAGCATATGATTAGTAAGATAATACCAGTAAAGGGAAGTTTGTTAATTTCGGAGCCGTTTATGACAGATCCTAACTTCAAGCGTTCTGTGGTTTTGTTAACAGAGCATGCTGCTGAAGGGACTGTAGGTTATATTTTAAATCATAAGAGTGATTTTATTTTGAAGGATTTAATTCCTGATTGTTGGGATGCAGACTTTCAAGTTTATTTAGGAGGGCCAGTTGCTCCAGATACTTTGCATTTTATTCATCAATCGCCCGATAAAATTCCAGGAAGTTTGGATTTAGGAAATGGATTGTTTTGGGGAGGAGATTTTGAGAGTCTGAAAATTCAGATTAATAATTATAATATTAAAGAAGATGAAATTCGTTTTTTTATTGGCTACTCTGGCTGGAGCGAAGATCAATTAGATGATGAACTTTCAACAAATAGTTGGATTGTATCAAATAAATACCACATAGAAATGGTTTTTGAGCAAAATGATAATCATTTATGGAAAGAAGCTATTGTAAATATGGGCGTTAAATATGCTCATATCTCTAATTTTCCAGAAGATCCGTCTTTGAATTAAAATCCAGATGGATAACCTTCATTTTTAAGGTTTTCTGCTGACTCCTCAATTTTATTCTTTAAATCATTTTTAAATTTCACTACTCTTTCTGAAATTTTAGGATCACCAATACTCAACATTTGAGCCGCCAATATACCCGCATTCTTTGCTGCATTTAATGCTACTGTAGCTACTGGGATCCCGTTTGGCATTTGTAAGATAGAAAGCACAGAATCCCAACCATCAATAGAATTACTCGATTTAATAGGCACCCCAATAACAGGAAGAGAAGTAATAGAAGCCACCATACCAGGTAAATGGGCTGCGCCACCGGCCCCTGCAATTATTACTTTTAGGCCTCTACTTTCTGCAGTGTTGGCATATTCAAACATTCTATCTGGAGTGCGATGAGCAGAAACAACAGTTAATTCGTAATCAATTCCTAGTTCTTTTAAAACATCAGCTGCCGCTTCCATAATTCCTAAATCAGAGCGGCTGCCCATGATAATGCCTACTTTAGCTTTTCCCATTTATGCTTTTACTTTTATTGTTTCTTTAACAAATTTTGCTTTTTCTATTGCCGAATTTCTGTCTTCATCAATAATGGTAATATGACCCATTTTACGAAAAGGCTTGGTGTATTTTTTACCATAAAGATGCACATAAACGCCATCCTTTTTTAAAATCTCTTCTAAACCTTCATATTCAGCAATACCCTCATAACCTTTTTCTCCTAATAAATTCACCATTACGGCATTGGTAATGCTTCTGGTATCACCTAACGGGAGATTGAAAATTGCTCTTAAATGTTGCTCAAATTGAGAAGTGTAATTTCCTTCTATTGTTTGATGCCCACTATTGTGAGGGCGAGGCGCCAATTCGTTAACTAATATCTGATGATCTTTAGTTAAGAACATTTCGACTGCTAAAATACCAACTATACGTAAACTAGAGGCGATATTTTTAGCTATGGTTTCAGCCTTTTGTTGGATTTCGAAAGAGTATGTTGAAGGTGAGATTAAAAACTCAACTAGGTTTGCTTGGGGATTAAAATCCATCTCTACCATTGGGAAAGTTTTCATTTCTCCACTGGCGTTTCTTGCTACAATGACTGCGATTTCCTTTTCAAAATCTATCAGTTGTTCAACCATGTTTGGTACATCAAAAGCGTTTTTTAAATCAGTCGAATTGGCAATTTTCATTACTCCTTTGCCATCATATCCATCTTTTCTTAATTTTTGGATGTATGGAAAATTTAAATTGGCACTTGCTAATTGTTCCCTTGAGCTAAATAATTGAAAAGGAGAAGTTGGGATATCGTTTTCTTTAAAAAATTGTTTTTGTAATCCTTTATCTTGGATTAAACGAATAATTCTTGGTTGAGGGTAAACCTTAACACCTTCTTTTTCTAATTCTTCTAAAGCATCAATGTTTACTTTTTCGATTTCTATGGTGATAAGATCAAGGTTTCTACCCCAATCGTATACAGTTTGATAATCGCCTAAAGAACCAACTTCAAAGCTATCGCAAATATTTTTGCAAGGTGCATCTGGGTCGGGGTCTAAAATACTGATGGATATATTGTAATTGATGGCTTCCTGAATTAACATTCGGCCAAGCTGGCCACCACCTAAAATACCTAAACGCGTTTCTGAGATTGAAGATTTCATTGAATCTTACAAGTTTAATTAAATATCTGAATTAAATGGAACTTAAACTTTCCTTTTCTATTAACTTTTGTAATTCTAAAATACCTCCTATCAAAGCTTCTGGACGAGGAGGACAGCCCTGAACATAAATATCTACTGGAATAATCCGATCCACACCTTTAACTACATGGTAACCATGTTCCCAATAGGGGCCACCACAATTAGAACAAGAGCCCATAGAGATTACATATTTTGGTTCGGGCATTTGCTCATATAATCTTTTAATACGTTCGGCCATCTTAAAAGTCACTGTTCCCGCAATGATGATGACATCTGCTTGCCTTGGAGAAGGACGTGGGAAAACTCCAAAACGGTCTAAATCAAAATTTGAAGCCATGGAACCCATCATTTCGATAGCACAACAAGCAATACCAAAACTTAATGGCCATAATGATGAAAGCCGAGCCCAGTTCATCAAATCATCTAATTTGGTGATTACAACTCCCGTATTTTCTAATCGCTTTTCTAAACTCATGCTTTCTTAAATCTTGGCTTAAATTGAGGTTTAGCGATGGTTGATTCTACTTTTATTTCTACTGCTAAAACTTCCTGTGTTTTAGATTTGTTTTTGAATGGCATGTATTTTTCTTGATTGATGGTTTGGTAAGCAGCTATCGGGATCGAAGTATTTACTTTTGGTAAAAGTGATACTGGTTTAATCCATTCTAAATCCTTTTTACGCCAAACGTAAACCAAACCTAATAGCAGAATACCAATAAAAATCAGCATTTCACTAAAAGCTAACCATCCCCAACGGGCATCCTGTGCAATTAAAGTTTTATCGCTAAAGATGGTTGCCCACGGAAATACAAAAATCATTTCTACATCGAACAATAAAAAAATTAATGCAATAACATAAAAACGGCTGTTAAACTGAATCCAAGAATTTCCTGTGGCTTCTTCTCCGCATTCGTATGAGCTATTTTTTTCTGGATTTGGATGATGTGGGGCAATCAGCTTGTTTACTGCAAAAGCAAAACCTACAGCCAAAAGTCCTGTTATCAAGAAAATTAGGACTTTACCAAACTCAGTTATGCTATTTGCTTCTACCATTAGACAAAGTTAATAATTGAAGCGCTATTTTGATCAAATTTGAGAGATATGATTTTAAAATGCCATTTTTGAAAAATGAAATCAGCAGATTTTGATGCAATAATTATTGGAGGAGGCGCCTGTGGTTTAATGTGTGCGGTACAAGCAGGTTTTTTAGGAAAGCGAACGCTGATTTTAGAGAAGAATCATCAGGTGGGGGCTAAAATCCTAATTTCTGGTGGTGGAAGGTGTAATTATACAAATCTTCATACTTCTCCTCAAAATTTCATTTCAGAGAATCAGCATTTCTGTAAATCGGCATTATCTCAGTGGACAGTACAGGATTCAATCTCTTTTTTTGAAACCTACGGCATTATAGGACAAGAAAAAACATTGGGGCAATTATTCCCTGAATCTAATAAGGCAAAAGATATTGTTAATATTTTTACTGATTTATGTGAGCAGCTCGATCAAGAGATAGCATTGAATTGTGATGTAAAAAATGTAATTCAAACAGATGCTGGTTTTGGAATTACTTATGAGCAAAATGGAAAAATCATATATGTAAAATCTAAAAAAGTGGTAATGGCAAGTGGTGGCTTGCCTATCGCTAAAATGGGTGCATCTGATTTTTCATTAAAAACAGCTAAACAGTTTGGTTTAAAATTAACAAATACTGCACCAGCCCTAGTCCCATTAACGATTACTGGAAAAGATGAGTCTTTCTTTTCAGGATTATCAGGTAATTCTATTTTTGCGAGAGTAAGTAATGAAGAGATAAGTTTCGAGGAAAATATTCTTTTTACGCATTGGGGTTTAAGCGGACCTGCTATTTTGCAAATTTCATCCTATTGGAAACCGGGAATGCAAATCGAAATAGATTTATTACCTCATCAAAATATAATTGAGCTAATAGAACAGGAGCGAAGTTTGAACGGTAAAAAGTTTCTTGGAAATTTTTTGACTCCATTTTATACTAAAAAGTTTGTAGAAGCAATTTCAAAATTTATCCCGACGGATAAAAATCTAGCATCATTATCTAAAGACGATTTCATTAAAATTGAAAACTTTATACATCACTTTAAAGTGAAACCCGCAGGAGATAAAGGGTATGATAAAGCCGAGGTAATGCGTGGAGGCATCTCTACTGATGAACTATCTTCCAAAACATTAGAAGCAAAAAAAGTTTCTGGTTTATATTTTGGGGGTGAATGCGTTGATGTTACTGGGTGGTTAGGTGGTTATAATTTTCAATGGGCTTGGGCTTGTGGTTATGTGATTGGGCAGCAGATTTAGTTTTCTTTTTCTCTTCAGAAGAATGCTTAAACATATTTGTTAAAAGAAACTCGTTCTTAGAGATTGAAATCTCATTGTCGTTTTTGCTGGCTAATAGCTGGGATATTGTAATTATGGAAATAATTAGCAGTGTAAAAACAATAATTGCTACTAATGTTATTCCTAAATAGGCAGTATAATTTTCTAATGAAGCAAGAAGTAAGTTTTTATTCATATGAAATATTTAAATAATTTGCTTACAAATTTATAAATTTCATAATTATAGGCGATTACTTGTTGCGCTCTAATTTGTCCCGGTATCAAAACAGGACAAAATTTAAACCTGCGAATTATTTATAAAATCTTTAGGGCTAATTCCTTCTTGATCTTTAAATGCTTTATAAAAACTGCTTTTAGAACTAAATCCTGCTCTTAATGCTATCGTTGCTAAAGTATAGTTATGAAGATTATTTTCATCCTTAATTAACTCTTTAAAATAATTGATTCTGTATTTATTGATAAAGTCTTTAAAACTGGTTCTATAATGATGACTCAACAGATAAGATATTTTATCGGATGTTATTTTCAACTCTTTGGATATTTTTTTGACACTAATATCTTTGATTTTAAAGAGTTCATTTTCTGAGATATAATTCTCAAATTTTTCATTTAAACTTTCTAATTCTTTAGGATTTATTTCTTTACCAAATTGTTTTTTTATCCTGATTAGGGTTTCAGGTTTCATATTTAAAAATGAAGCAACACATTCAACCGGTAGCCTGTCTACATTGCTAGCTCTAGAATTAACAAAGTATTGATACCGCTCTTTTGCATCTCCAACTCTCACCATGTGCGATCTTTCTTGAGCGTCTCTATAATAGTTTTCATAAACTTTTCTAATAATGTAATTCAAATCGAAAAAGCGTTCATACCAACCTAATAACACATCCGTGTGCACTCCTAATAGATAGGAGGGTTCTATAGCCTTGATCGACTCTCTGGAAGGAGCTTCTCCATATAAACCAGATAAAGAACTTAAGAATTCATTTTCTACAGAAATAAAGGTGGTAATCTGTTGATGATTATGTGAAGAGTAAGCCATCATTGCACCATTTCTTATAAAATACATGTATTTGCAAAGTTCTCCTTGTTTTAAAATATAATCATCTTTATTTACACGCATAGAAATTGCATTTTCATAAAATAATTCAGCTAACTCTTCACTTACTGGGTAAATTGTAGATAAAAGTTGAATGATATATTCTACGTCAGCTTTTTCTGCCTTTATGTATTCTTGCATATTAAATTAAAAATCTAACTGTTTAATAATGTAACGATTCAATTTTGTACACAATTTAATCACATTTAGGAGTTTCAAATGTATAGGTTTCAACTTCTCCACTAGGGATAATGTAATTATCACTTTTACTTAAATGCCACCAAAACTTACCCCTCGGAATATTATAATTCCCAATCTCGTTCATGGTTTCGGCATCAAATAAGCGACCATTTACCATTGTGTATTTAACTTTATCGCTATTGCGGATATCAATTAATGGGTTTGAGTCTAAAACAACTAAATCGGCTAATTTTCCTTTGATTAAAGACCCAATCTCTTTATCCATACCCAAATATAATGCCCCGTTTATGGTTGCCACTTTTAAGGCATCTATAGGTTTCATTCCACCTTGAGCCAGCATCCATAACTCCCAATGGGCACCTAAACCCTGTAATTGTCCGTGTGCGCCTAAATTCACTTTAGTTCCTCCTATAGAAAGGTCGTTTACTACTTTTGATACATCTATATGCCCATAGTCACTATATTCAGAGGTTGTCCTTCGTCTTGAACGCTCATCAACAATTGCTTTTGGAGTAAAATTTAATAAATGTTCATTTTCCCAAACGTTTGTTCTATCGTACCAGTAATTTTCGCCAGATTGTGATCCATAAGAAACGATTAAAGTTGGGGTATAGCCAGTTTTGCTTGCATTCCAAAAATTAAGAACGTCTTTATAAACCGGTAAAACTGGGATATTATGTTCTATTCCAGTATGTCCATCGGCAATCATACTCATATTAGTAAAAAAAGTAGAGCCACCTTCTGGAACAACTTCCATGTTTAACTGCCTAGCTGCTTCAATAAATTGTTGGCGTTGCTCTCTTCTGGGTTGATTGTAAGATTTTATTGAAAATGCACCCACCGCTTTCATTCTGCGTACATGAGAAAGTGCATCATCTAAATTATTAACTACTGCTTTAAAGTCTCCATCTGCACCATATAGTATTGTCCCAGTTGAATATACTCTTGGCCCAACCATTTTACCTGCTTTTAACATTTCTGATTGACTAAAAACCATTTCGGTATTGCTAGAAGGGTCATGCGAAGTGGTTACTCCATAAGCTAAATTTGCATAATAAGACCAATCCTGCTTTGGCGAAACACCATCCGGACTGGTGTGTAAATGTCCATGAACATCAACTATGCCAGGTATAATCGTTTTGCCAGTTACCTCATAGACTTTGGCATCTGCAGGAATCACCACATCAGATTCATTTCCTATCGTTTCTATTTTGTTCTGATAAATGATAATGGTTCCTTTTTCAATCACTTCATTACCATCCATGGTGATGATTGTAGCCCCTTTAAAAGCAATTCTGCCCTCAGGTTTATCTGCTTTAAGCATTAAACCTAAATCTAAACCAGTGGAATCTATTGCAGGTAATTTATCAGGGGCGCCATCTACAAATGTGAAAGCATCCTTTATACTTCTAGAAAAATATTGAGGACCCAGTGTCCAATGTAAATTTTCGCTATTGTTACTCCAATGAATATAACTACCGGCATCACGGGTTAGTTTTTTAAGCGGAAGTGCTTTATTTTGTGATGACAAATCTTGAGCGTTTCCTGAAGTTACCATAGGAGTGAGGTAAACATTAAATAACTGGTTAAAAGCCATCCATTTCTCATCAGGACTTGGAATAAACTCATTCACATATTTTGAAGTATAATGGGTTTTCAAATGCCCTCCAT
>JBKJLB010000081.1:0-4939 GCA_046597075.1 Pelobium sp. | reverse complement strand
ATCGCAAGGAATTTTACGACTTGTAAATTGATAAGCTAAATCTTTAACTTTAGACTCTGGGTAATAACTCCATCTACATTGATGATAACCCAGTGCCCAAATTGGAGGTAATTTATGAGTTCCGGTAATAGAGTTATAGCGTTTAATAACATCCATCATGTGTGGACCGTGGATATAATAATATTGCAATTCGCCACCATCAGCCCAAAAACTTAATTTTGTCGAATCTTCTTGTCCAAAATCGAAGTGGGTTTTAAAAGTATTGTCTAAGAAAATACCGTGTGCATTCCCTTCATTTAAACTGATAAAAAATGGAATGCTTCGGTAAAGTGGATCTTGATGTTTAGCAAATGAATAAGTATCCGAATTCCAGTTTTGTAAGCGTTTTCCCCTTAAATTTAACTCGGTAGGTTTATCTCCTAAACCATAAAAAGCTTCTTCAGGGTAACATTTCTTAGTACAATAAACGTAATAACCGCCAAATTGCTCATTTTCTTCCCAGTGCATCCCTAAATAATCTTCATTGATTACTTTGCTATCATTATCTACAAAAGAAATATGAAAGTTTGATTTATTAACACGGCAAGAAACCGTATTTGTTGAAACAGCATAATACTCGTCTTCCTCGGTAAAAGTAAAAACGGCTACTTTTTGATCTAGAGAGGGAACTGCATAAGAGAATTCATCTAAAAAAACACTATGCGGTGCTAAGCGAACACGAATAATTTCATCGCTTACCACTCTAATTTCTACAGATGCAGAACCATCTGAAAAAATATATTTATTACTTTCTTGTCTTACTTCTTTTACTGCTCCTAGAAAAACTTTTTCTATGGGTTTTAACCCAACAATGGGGTTATTAACGTGTTGAATGGCTTCATCATCCAGTTCTTCTATTGAAACAATAGAATGTTCGACCATTTCCATTACATCATTTATATTATTAGAATCCGTAAGATTAGTCGGATCTTTATCTTTTTTCTTCATTATGGTATGCGTTTACTAAATCGCTAATATGCTTATTATACTCCACTTATAGAAAAGTATTTAAATTTAATTTTTATCAACTACGTAATAAAAAATGATGTTTATTGCTCTTTTGTCGCTAAAACAGCATCGTCTTTAACAAAAAGTGTTAAAAACCCTGCTATTATCATACATATACCGCCTAACATAATTGTTTTTACAGTATGTCCGTTAAAAAAATGTTGGGTAAAGAACCCTAAAACTAGCCCACTAACAATTTGAGGAATAACAACAAAAAAATTAAAAACTCCCATGTAATATCCCATTTTATTAGATGGTAAAGCACCCGCTAAAATAGAGTAAGGCATGGTTAAGATACTTGCCCAGGCAATTCCAATTCCAATCATTGGGTAGATGAGTACCTCTTTAGTTGTGATTAAGAAAATAGAAGCTAAGCTTATACCACCAATAATTAAGCACAACATATGGACAAATTTTCTGCTGGTTTTTTTGTCTAAAACTGGCAAAATAAAAGCCGCCAATGCAGAAACTCCATTGTAAACGGCAAACATGATTCCCACATAATTACCAGCATCTTGATAAGTTGTAGACTGCGCATCTGTGGTTAGGTATACATTATCTGCTACGGCTGATGTGGTATAAATCCACATCGAAAAAAGTGCTATCCAAGAGAAAAATTGAACAACCGCTAATTGAATCATTGTTTTAGGCATCTTACCAAAGCCTCCTACAATTTCTAAAATCGAATTTTTTAGTCCTTTAGATTCTTCCCTTTCGGCTTTAAATTTTTCCATACTTTCTGGCGGAAATTCCTTCGTAGTAAACACTGTCCACATTACGGAAGCTAAATAAATAACCGCACCCATGTAAAATGAATATTTTACAGAATCTGGTATTGAGCCATTTGTTGCGCTATTGCTAACGCCTAAATAGTCAGAAAATATAGTTGGAAGTAATGAGGCTATAACTGCTCCGCAACCTATAAAAAAAGTTTGCATGGCAAAACCAGCAGTTTGTTGCTCGGTATTTAATTTATCGCCAACAAAAGCCCTAAAGGGTTCCATTGAGATATTGATAGAGGCGTCCATTAACCAAAGAACAGCTACCGCCATCCATAAAACGCTTGAATTTGGCATTAAAAACAAAGCCACTGACGCTAAAATAGCACCAATGAAAAAGAAAGGTCTTCTTCTGCCCCAGTAAGGATGCCAAGTATTATCGCTTAAGTAACCAATAATAGGCTGAACTAATAAGCCTGTTATTGGTGCTGCTAACCAAAATAAAGGCAAATCATCTGGAGAGGCGCCTAATGTTGAGAAAATACGACTGGTGTTTGCATTTTGAAGTGCAAAACCAAACTGAATTCCGAAGAAGCCGAAGCTCATGTTCCAAAGCTGCCAAAAGGATAAATTTGGCTTATTAAAATCTTTCATTCCATTGTTTAGATTAGGTGAAATTGGCTGTTTAATTCTTTTGTAAATTAGTGTTAAAATTTTAAAACCAAAGCGCTTGAAGGCTGCACATTTACACTTATACCCTCCGCAATGTTGGCGATATTCAAACTTTCTTGAGTAAATACATTAGTGGATTTTATACTTTTTAGATCATTAGATTTTAAAGTTGATAAAACCGCTTTAGGAAGTTGGATATTTTGCTGAAATAGGCTATTCCTATCAAAATTGGCAATAATTAAAACGCGTTCATTTGCAGTATATCTAATAAAAGCATAAACCTTATCCCCAAAAATATTATTAGCTTTAAAATCATTTAATTCTACATATTTTCCGGACTTTATAGCTTCATCTTGACCTGAAAAGTTTAATAATTTAGCGTAGAAAGTTCTTAAATCTATTTCATCTTTATTTAATTTACCTCCATCAAATGCGCCACCATTCATCCATTTTTGATGGTTTGGAACTCCCCAATAATCAAAAATAGTGGTTCTGTTATCAACTCCGCCAAAACCTTCTTTTTCTGAAGCTGGTTCGCCAACTTCTTGTCCAGAATAAATCATTACTGGTCCTCCACTCAATGTGGCACTCACCACCATAGCAGGAATCGCATATTTTGGATTCTGTGCAAATCCTTTGGAAGCAATTCTTTCCTCATCGTGATTTTCTAAAAACCTTAACATGTGATCAGAAATGTTCACACTTTCTTGATGAGTAACCTGATGAATATCTTTTACATTCGCATTTTTTTCGTCTCTAATTAACCTTTTTAAACCATCATACAATCCAACTTTATCATATAGAAAATCGAACTTTCCAATATTGATGTAATCTTCAAATTTAGACGGGGTATATGCCTCTGCAATAAATACGATGTCTGGATTTACTTTTTTAACCTCGGGTATTACCCAACTCCAAAACTCAACCGGAACCATTTCGGCAACATCGCATCTAAAACCATCTACTCCTTTTTTTGCCCAAAAAACTAAAATATCTCTCATTTTATTCCAAACGGGAGGCGCTGGGGACAAATAGTTTTTATTGTTTTGGACATCTACTCCATAATTTAGTTTTATCGTCTCGAACCAATCGTCTAAAGATGGATCAGGTTTGAACACATCATTTCCGGTAGCTTTCGCTGGATTTTCGTCAAATTTTCCATCTTTTAAAGGATTTTTATAATCTATCCCTCCAGCATTATACCCAGCTGGAACATTAAATTTAGTTCCAGGAAGGTAATAGAAATCATTTGTTGCTTTATAGGCTACTGTTTTATCATCATTCTCGCCAAAATCTTTAACCCCTGCAGGTTTTGCATAAGAATGATACGTTCTGGCTACGTGATTTGGAATAAAATCCATAATCACTTTTAAATCATTTTGATGTGTTCGTTTGATGAGTTCTTCGTATTCATTCATCCTATTTTTAACATCAACAGCCAAATCAGGATCAACATCATAATAATCTCTAATGGCATAAGGTGAACCCGCAATCCCCTTTACTACATCAGGATCATCATTTTTAATTCCATACTTAGAATAATCTGTCATGCTAGCATGAGCAATTACACCTGTATACCAAACATAATTGATTCCCAACTTTTTAAGCGCTTGTAAAGCTTTATCATTAATGTCATTAAACTTACCAGTCCCATTATCAGCTAGCGTTCCGTTGTATTTATTACTAGTTTGCTTGTTGCCAAAAAGACGGGGCAACATTTGATAAATTACCAGCTTTTGATTTGTCACTGAATCATTGATTTTAGACTCTTTGCGATTTGAATTCCCATTGCAAGATATCATTAAGGTATAAATAACTGGAATAATTAATACTAGTTTTAGTTTATTGACGCTCATTTCAATTTACTTTAAGTGTGTGTTCTAATAGAATTTCTTTCTGAAAGTTTGCTTTAATTTGATGCTTCAATTCAAACACTTTTATTTCAATATCTTGATCAGAATGGTTTTCTATTTTTATACCCAATTTACTCACTTTAATGTCTAATACTGCACCTCTGAATTTGATTTTAAAAGAAAATGCTTTCCAATTTGCAGGTAAAAATGGACTGAAACTTAGCATTCCGTCTTTAATACGCATTCCACCAAAGCCTTCAACAACCGCCATCCAAGTACCTGCCATAGAGGTGGTATGACAGCCATCTTCTGTATCGTTATTGTAATCGTCTAAATCTAATCTTGAAGTCCGTAAATAAAACTCATACGCTCGTTTTTCATCCCCTAATTTTGCTGCAATGATGGCATGTACACACGGAGAAAGTGAAGACTCATGAACGGTTCTAGGCTCATAGAAATCAAAGTTTCTTCTTATCGTTTCGATATCAAACCTGTCTTCAAATAAATATAAACCTTGCAAAACATCCGCTTGCTTAATAAAACAAGAGCGCAAGATCCTGTCCCAACTCCATTTTTGGTTTAATGGCCTGTCGGCTGGCGAAAGTTCACTCACTAAAGTTTGTTCTTTGTCTAAATAACCGTCTTGTT
>JBKJLB010000057.1:0-2561 GCA_046597075.1 Pelobium sp. | reverse complement strand
GTTTTACCTGTTTCTTAATAACTTCTGACTTAGAAATACCATTATTTCTAACAATAGTAAATAATTGCTCATAAAATAAATCATCTTCCTTTGCCGGGATGATGATCATATTTTTAGCAATTGCGTCCTTTACATTTTCTAGTAATAGTTTAGAAAATGAGATATAATCTTTATTGCCTTTAAGAACCTCAACATTTATTGATTTCGCAAATTCAAAACTTACCTCAGTATGAAAAGTATAGGGATTTATATAATTAATAGTTACTGGTAAAACCTGTAAATCTATAACCTTAGCTTCGAAAGCTAAATGCACAAAACCAGTTTTAAAAGTTCGTAATCTCTTTTCTACCACACAATTCCCCTCGGGGAAAATTAAGATAGCTCCGTTATTTTCTAATATTTTTTGACATTTATCAAAAATAGCGTTGTTGTTTTTAACTTCTTCCCTCCCATCTCTAATTCTGTAAATAGGCATCATATTGATTTTAGAAAGAAACCAATTTTTAAATGGCGAATTAAATGCATCGGCCCTAGCTAAAAAATGCAATTTTCTTTTAAAAATAATAGCCATTAAAATAGCATCCATAAAAGAATTTCCATGATTTGCACATATAATCAAAGGATGATTTGAAGGAATATTTTCTGAATGATAAACCCTTATCTTCTTAAAATAGAAATAACAAGTAATTTTAAGAAGGTGATAAAAGAAATAATACGTCATATATTAGAAAGTCTAAAGCTAATAAATCTAATTAATTTATACTTTCGGGATTATAAATGAAAATGCAGATTACAATTCATTTTTTAAGGAAAAAATTATTTGAATAAAGAAAAAAAATAAAATTCAATCACCAAAACTCCAAATGATATTACTTTGAGAAAATAGTGAAAATATTGATGGAAATGAATGTTTTAAAAATTTTAGAAACATTACAAATTGAATTTACCATTTTATTAAAAAAATTATGACTCCAGAATATTCAAGATTTAAAACCACACATAAAGTTAGACCAGATGATATTGATATGTTTAACCACGTACACAATAGCATTTATTTAGATTATGTTTTAGCTGCCAGATATGAACAAATGGAGTTGTTTTACGGGATGTCGATGGAAAAATTTCTAGAGATGGGATTTGGTTGGGTAGTAAGAACAGTTCAAATCGATTATAAAAGGCCGCTAGGTTTAGGAGATACTTTTACTGTAGAAACAGGTATTATTAGCATTGAATCTAAAGGTTGCCGGGTTACTTTTAAAATTACCAATCTAAAAACTAAAAAATTAAGTACGGATGGGTGGTTTGATTTTGTAATGATTGATTTAATAACAGGCAAAGGAGTAAAAGTAAGTAACGAAATGATTGCTCAATACAGCATTTAAACTAAAGCTTCGTGAATAAGTAAAGAATAAAAATCTTTCATGTTCATTCCTGCTGCTTTAACTTGTTGTGGAATGATACTATTTGCTGATTGACCAGGAACGGTGTTAATTTCTATAAAGAAAAATTCATCAGTAAAATCCTGTAAAATAAAATCAACTCTAACCACACCTTTGCAATTTAATTTCGAAAAAACAGCTTTTACAATCTCCCCTACTTTTGCTGTTTGTTCCTCTGATAAATCTGCTGGGGTAATTTCCTCAGTCATTCCAGTAGTATATTTTGCTTCATAATCAAAAAACTCCTTTGATGATTTGATTTCAGTTATTGGTAAAACAATAACTTCGTTTTGATGCTGATAAATGCCAACTGTAAACTCTCTTCCCCTTATAAATTCTTCTACCAAAATTTGGTTATCCTCAGCGAAGGCTTTATTTAAGGCACTTGTTAGTTCTTCCCACTCGTTAACTTTAGACATTCCAATACTACTTCCTCCATTATTTGGCTTTATAAAAAGCGGTAATTTAAGCTGACTTTCTATTTCAGGTTCATTTGTTTTATCCTGATTGAAAAGTTGTATAGAATTAGCTGTATTTAATCCATTAATTCCTTGTACCACAGCTTTGGTATATCCTTTATTCATTGTTAATGCAGATGTTGTAGCATCGCAGGTGGTATAAGGTATTTTTAATAGGTCAAAATAGCTCTGCATTTTTCCATCTTCACCAGGCGAACCATGTATAATGATAAAAACAACATCGAAAATTATTTTACTTCCTTGAATAGTTAAGCTAAAATCATTCTTGTTAATTTCTATTTTTTCTTTTTCTGAATGCTCATAATACCAGTTTTTATCTGTAACAATTACTTTAAAGACATCAAATAAATCTCTATCTAATTGAGAGTCTATTTGTTGCGCACTTTTTAAAGAGACTACGGATTCGCCTGTAAAACCACCAGCTAAAAGAGCAATATTTTTTTTCATATTAAATAAATTGTAATCAGATAGAGATTTAGGAGTTTAAACCAAATCATATTTTCAAAGATATATTTAATCTTTAATTGTATTTGCGCTTTACAAATTTTATTAATTCAATTTCTTTAACTTTGGGTGTTTACATCAAAAATAGATATGAGTAAATTTTTTAAATACTTAGCCACTCCTGACTTTAAAAGACAAC
>JBKJLB010000351.1:0-4396 GCA_046597075.1 Pelobium sp. | reverse complement strand
AACCTTGTCAGCGTTTTGTAGGAACAAAATTTTGTAACTGGACTATCAAGGGTGTTATGCAATAACTTTGACTTTGAAATTAAACAATAAAAATCATACGATCTGCGCCTTTCGCATCAGATATATGTTACAAAAGCCTATCCTTAATCACTAAAGTATTGGCCATTTTATCATGCAGGGTTTGTTGCTTTTTATTGAGGAACAAATATAAATAGCCAAAGAATAAGCCTAGGGTGCTGATGATTTTACAAAGATTACGCATTAAAACTTCTTGAAAGCTGGGTTTTAAACCCTTCATATTGGTGACTTTAATATTCATTAACCCTTTACCAATGGTTGCTTGGCGAGAATACTCCATAAATACGTGGTAGAAAAACTTAAGAAAAGGCATCAGTAATAAACCAAAGGCTATGGTAGCTAAGGTTTTGGTTTGGTTATTAAAAAATAGTACAATTATCAATTCTACTATTGCCATCATTCCAAAAATGATGAACCAATCAATGGCGTCGGCCAACATTCGTAAATCGAAACCAGCGAAATATTGAGGGGCAGTAAATTGCTGGTTGAAATGCAAAAGCTCACGAACTTCTGGGAATTCGTGAGCTTCTTTATAATCGTCCATTCCTGGTTTACGAAGGAAGGAATCAGGTTGAATTTTTTTTTCTTTTAGTTCAGCTATAGTAAATGGTCCGGCTGGTTTACCGTTAATCACTAAAGTGTAAATTGCCTCAGTCATTAATATCGTTTGACTTTAATATCACTTAAACCTCCTCTAAAACTAATGATAATCTTCTTTGCTGAAGAGTTGAAGTTTGAAGTTTCGTAAGATCCGTTGCCTTTATCAATAAATTCTTTAAAGCTTTTAGAAGATAAACCAGTTGCTGTTTTAATTCGGCAGCCTACTCCTTTAGGTATTTCTATAGTTACGTCTGCTATGCCAGTTTCGGTAGTTAAATTTACTTCATCGGATAAATCGCCCAAACGAATATCAAACTCTGCCGCCCCTCCTTTGATAGTGATGTTTCGCATTTTAAAAACGCTTAAGTCAAAATCGGCTTGGCCAGCACCCATTGTTAGATTTAAATCCCAAGTAGGTATAGGGTTTAAAGACAGTGCAATATCATTGCTTTCATCGCTATCAAAATCTATTGTTTTAGAGTTTTTAGCAATAAAGTTTACGGTAGTAGTGCTATCTTCTTTTTCGGTTCTTAACACATAAAAAGGTCTTTTGTTACCTCTGGTGTTTGCAGTAAAAAGCGAGGAAGTTCCACTCTTTAAAATATATTTTGCTGCACCACCTTTAATATTTAACACCGCATTATTAGTTCCTTCTTCAAAAGCTTCTACATAATTTACTGTGCTATCTGAATTAAAATTATCATCACCATCCCATCCATCTTTAACTCCATCAGAAAAACCAAAATTCCAATGGTCTTCTTCTTGACCTTTTTGTAAGCCCTTGAAGGTTAAAAATCCTAAAGCAAGGACCGTAATGATGACGGTAACTAAAACACCAATTTTTGAATTGCTACGAGAAAAAAGGATGTTTACCCCAGTCAGGATTAAGATGATTGGCCAAAAACGCCATACATAATGCCAACTAAAATCTATAATTCCAAAATTTTCTAAAAGGAATACTCCGCCGATAAAGACAAAGAGGATTCCCCAAAATATTTTATCGCTTTTCATAATTTAGTCTTTTTTAGTTTCTTGTTCATCAATCACTTCTTCTACTTTTTCTTCTGTTGGCGCAGCCTCTTCCGACTTTTGCTTAAAATCTTTGGCATCAAAGTTTTTACTTTCGGCTTCCTTTTTTCCTTTAAAAAGGATACTTAAACCAATAACCACAAAAACCAAAGGCCATAACTTACCTAAACGAAACCAATTAGGGATGATTCCAAATTCGTTAAGTAAGTAGTAAGTACCTATAGCAATTAACCCCATCCCTATAATTGCAGTAATGTTGTTATTTTTTTGGGGTTTAAATGTAGAGCCGAAATTATCTGAAGGTGCTTTACTACCTGAGTCTACTGTATAATCAGTATAAGTAAATGAATTTAGTTTGTTTTCTGGAACCGCTATCCAAAGGATAATATATATCCATAAACCGCCTCCGCCAAAAAAAGCTGCTAAAGCAAATGCTACCCTAACCCAAGTTACATCTAACTGAAAATACTTGGCTAAACCTGCTGCGACACCTGCAACCATTTTATCCTGGGTGTCTCTTGTTAATTTCTTTTCCATTTTTATTTTTCCTTTCTGTTCTAAAACTGTCCGTGAAGTGGCCTGATTATGATTTCTTCTACATTTGCACCCACACTCATTTTCATTGCATTTTCTATGGCTAAAGCCACATCTTCCGGTTGTATAAATTCGTCAGGATTTACGCTGGTTCCTTCCCATGAATTAGTGAGGGTTGATCCCGGCAAAATGGCGGTAACTCTTACGTCATATGCCATCATTTCCTGTCTCATTATATGGTTTAGACTGAGCATAGCTGATTTAGTTACACAATAAGAACCAGCATTTACAATTGTATCTTTACTGGCTACAGAACAGATATTAAAAATAGATCCATTTCTGCGTTTTTGCATACCTGGACCTAATTTTTTATATAAAAAATAAGCTGAATAAACATTGGTTCTCATTTGAAAATCAAGTGCATCATAACCTTCTTCCAAAATAAAACCTGGCTTAAACACCCCAACATTATTCACTAAAACGTCAACTGTACCCATTTTATCTAGGGCAAAATCGGCGAAAGCCAAAACCTCTGTTTCTACGCTACAATCAACTACTTTGATGTACACATTAACATTTGGGTTATTACTTTGAATTTTTGTTTGAAGTTGTGTTAGGTCGTTGATTTTTCTTGAGCAAATACATAAGTGATGACCTTGAGCTGCCATATTAATAGCAATAGCTTCCCCTATTCCCTTTGATGCTCCTGTAATTAATACGTTCATGAAAATTTAAAATTAATTTACCAATTTAGGTTTAATAATTGCAATAGATAAAAAAGCTTATTTTTACGCAAATTTAAATCTATGATATTTTATCATTTCGGAAGTTACATTTTATTGATAAGAGCTGTTTTTAGAAAACCAGAGAAATTCAGCATTTATAAAAACGAAATTTTTAGGGAGATGGTCGCTATCGGACTAGGCTCATTAGGTATTATCAGCATCATCTCCATATTTATTGGTGCTGTAACCACTGTTCAAACTGCGTTTCAGTTAACTAGTGATTTAATTCCAAAATCTATTATTGGTGGCATTACTAGGGATTCTACAATTTTAGAATTAAGCCCCACGGTTTGTTCGCTGGTTTTAGCTGGTAAAATAGGTTCTAGCATTGCATCCCAAATTGGGACAATGAGGGTAACCGAGCAAATTGATGCGTTGGAAATTATGGGGATTAATGCGCCAGGTTATTTAATACTTCCTAAACTATTGGGTGGTGTGATTATGATACCCATGCTAGTCATTGTAGCTATATTTTTAAGTATAACTGGAGGATATTTCGCTGGAGTGGCTTCTGGCGCAGTTACTGCAGCAGAATTTATACAAGGCTTAAGCACTGGGTTTGTTCCTTTTACTGTTTTTGTGGCGATGATTAAAGCTTTGATTTTTGCTTTTGAAATCACTACCATTTCTGCCTACCAAGGGTTTTATACAAAAGGAGGTGCTTTAGAAGTTGGCCAATCGAGTACCAAAGCCGTGGTGATTAGTTGTATTGCCATTTTAGTTTCTGATTATATTATCGCACAACTCTTATTATGATTGAGGTAAAAGATATTTACAAAAATTTCGGAGAAAACGAAGTTCTTAAAGGCATCTCTGCTAATTTTAAACCAGGTGTAACAAGTTTGATTATAGGAGGTTCGGGTTCGGGAAAAACTACTCTAATGAAAAATATGGTAGGTTTACATGAGCCTAATAGTGGATCAGTGACTTATGATAACAGGGATTTTACCTCTATGGACATGCAGGAACGAATTGAAATCCGAAAGGAAATAGGAATGCTTTTCCAAGGTTCGGCGCTTTTTGATTCTATGACTGTAGAGAAAAACATTCGCTTTCCGTTAGATATGTTCACTGAGCAATCCAAAGCTGAAAAATTAGACCGTGTAAACTTTGTATTAGAAAGAGTAAACCTTGCTGGTAAAAATAAATTATATCCAACCGAGCTTTCGGGCGGAATGATGAAAAGAGTAGGAATTGCTAGAGCAATTGCAATGCGACCAAAATATTTATTTTGTGATGAACCTAACTCGGGCCTTGACCCAAAAAGTGCAATCATTATAGATGAACTGATTAAGGAGATTACGGAAGAGTATGACATCACCACGGTTGTAGTTACCCACGACATGAACTCGGTAATGGGCATTGGTGAC